>CAZCLJ010000108.1:0-13851 GCA_964499465.1 uncultured Hyphomicrobiales bacterium | reverse complement strand
CATTAGGAACGAAGTGAAGAATCTCAAACTCTGTGGTAGCAATGACTTGTGAGATACTTCACTTCGTTTCAGAATGACAAGACTGCGAAATAGCATACTACGAGGCATCAGGAGTTACCAATGACATCGCTATTTTTTACTCCCAAAACTTTACGAAAGTTAAGAAACTTTCGCAAAGTAATAAGATTAGTACTTTTGTAAAGTTTCTTAACTTTGCGAAAGTTTATACTTATGTCATCTCCATTTAAATATAGCAATTGCTTTATATGGGGTTCGAATTAACAATTAATCAAGAAATCCTGTAATCCTTTAATCAAGGTTCTTATTTGTATGATGAAGATGTCATTCTATCATCAAGTTGTTCAAATTTCTCTATAATTAGTATTCAAATTTTTAAAACTCAGATTTTGTTTAAAAAAAATTTATTAAATTTACACTTTAAAAATTAGGAGAAAAAAAATGAGTTTTGAAGAAAAAATCAATGAAGAATTAAAGCTCGCCATAAAATCCACTGATAAAATTCGAATGGAAACCATTCGTTCTATTCGTAGCGCTATTATTGAGTTTAATAAAAGTGGTGCTAACCGCGAAATTAACAGTGATGATGAATTGAAAATATTGCAATCTGCAGCAAAAAAACGTAAAGAGGCAATTGAAATGTATGAAAAAACTGATAGAAATGACCTTTTGGAAAGAGAAAAAGCAGAACTTAAAATCATCGAAGAATTTTTGCCCAAAAAGCTATCTGACGATGAAGTAAAAGCTATTATAAAAAAAGTAATTGAAGAAACCGGTGCAAAAGAGCAAAAAGACATCGGTAAAGTTATGGGACCATTAATGAAAGAAATTGCTGGTAGGGCAGACGGTAAAGTTATTCAAGGAATAGTAAGAGAAATGTTGAGTTAATGAACGAACATTTTACTTTTTAAATGAATATTACTTTAAAAAGTACTGATGTCAGAATCCATCTTAAAAATAGTTTTTATAGGTCATTTGTTATTCGTCATTTGTATTTTTCTAACAACCAATGACTAATGACTAAAATTTCTTTGTCCATTCTCATTAGAGAAAACCAAGATGGGTTCTGATATCAAACCGCTAACAATAATGGTAATATAATCGGTCATTCTGATACGAATATAAACGAAGACGTTTACTTTTAATGAAATGAACTAAATAAGAAGCAAGCCATACGATCAACAAGTTGATAGTATGGCTTAGAAATTTCAGAACTCCTGATGCCTCGTAGTTTGATATTTCGCATATTTTACAATAAGAAGTTAAATTTTTATAAAAGTATTTCCAATAGGTCATTAGTTATTCGTCATTAGTCATTAGTAGTTAGATACTAATAACCAATGACTAATGTCCAATAACTAATAAAATATTAATTGCTAACTGCGAAATTGTTATTTACGAGGCAAATCTCTTAACTCCTTTATTATCGTTATGGCATCAGGAGTTCTGAATTTATAGAAGTTACTAATCCTCCTTCCCAAGTGCAACTTGGAAAAGAGAAACCAAGATTTTAATAAAGTCATACAATAAACTTGTTTATCGTATGACTTTTATATAAGTATTAGCAATATAGATAGTTAAATGATATAATAGCCGAAGTGGTTCATTAGGAAGCGCAGCGAAGAATCTCAAATCTTGTGGTATCATTGACTTGTGAGATTCCTCACTTCGTTTCGGAATGACACAAGATAGTAAGTCTTTTAACGAATTACTACACTACTCATTAATCTCTAACTCTCCCAATTTTACGTAATTGAAAGATTTATTTAGTAAAAAAACGCATACATTTTTCTTACTGCTAGTCAAATCACCATAATAAATTATGGTGATACTCTAATTCTTAGATTAACTCCCAAATTTATTTGGGAGTTAATTTCCAATAAAGAGCGTAAAATCCTTAAACCATAAATACGTAATAGATTATTTGTTATAAAATTCAAGATAAACTGCTACTAATCTATATTTATTAAAAAAATAAATAAAGTAATACGTAAATTTGGGAGAGTTAGAGATTAATTTCTTTTTTCCATAAGTTAACGTCTTCGTTTATTTTCTCATCTGAATGAAATATTTCATTTTTCTTTACTTTTTTGGCAAACTAACAAAGAATGTAGTTCCTTTACCAACTTCACTTTCCACCCAGATTTTTCCACCTTGTTTTTCAGTAAATTCCTTGCAAATGATTAGCCCTAATCCAGTTCCTTCTTCATTAGCCGTTCCCGAGGTTGAAATATTCATATCAATACGGAATAATTTGTTTACTTTTGCCTGCTCCATTCCAATTCCAGTATCTTTAACTGAAATGATTACATTTTCTTTTTCTTTTAAAGCATTAAGAGAAATAGTGCCATTCTCTTTTGTAAACTTGATTGCATTGGAAACGAGGTTCCTTATTACAGTATTGAATAAATTAACATCGGCAAATAAATTGAACTCATCACTAACTAAATTTTCTAATATAATTTTTTTAGCATTTGCATTGTTAATCATTAAGTCAAAATTCTGAGAAATAGATTTATTTAGGTTAAAATCAATTTTGTTAATTTTTATTAAACCTCTTTGAGAACGGGACCATTCAAGAAGATTTTCGAGTAAAGAGTATAAATGCTGCGAAGAGTCTTTGATTATTTTAATGTATTCAATTTTATCATTTTCAGAAAAAGATTCATAAGATTCAGCCATTAATGATGTTACAGCTTTAAAATTTCCCAAAGGATTTTTTAAATCGTGAGCAATAATCGAAAAGAATTTATCTTTTGTGAAATTTACTTCCTCTAACTCTTTATTTTTTGATTGTAACTCGGAATTTAATTCATTTAATTTTTTATATGCTTTGACTTTTTGTTTATAATAAATTGATAAAATTATTGAAAAAGCAACAACAATCACTGTAATTATTATTATTGAAATAATAATAGTTTTATATTTTTCATCACTTGCTTTTTTTTCAGTTAGAATCTCATTTTCTTTCTTTTGGTACTCATAGCTTTTTTCTAATTCAATCAATTTATTTGAATTTTCAATACTAAAAAGAGAATCTTTGGCATTTTCATATTTTATGTAATAATCAAGAGCTTTTTCCCATTCTTTAAAATCACAATAAATAGAATACAAAGAATAAGCTGATTTATGGATATTCTCAATAGATTTTATGCTATCTGCTATATCTAATGACAGTTCAAAATACTTAATTGCTTCTTTTAGTTTCCTTTCATTTTTTAAAACATTTCCTAACTGGTCATAACAAACAACAATTCCTTCTTTATCATCTAACTCTTTGAAAATTTGTAAAGCTTCCAAAAAGATATTTCTTGCATCATCATTATTTCCCAATTTTAAATAGATAATACCAAGATTAGTTTTAATATTAGCTAAATTTAAGATATCATTATATTTTTCAGCTATGCCTAATGCTTCTTTATAAATTTGTTCTCCTTTTTCTAATGAATCCATAACAATATAAGTAATGCCAATATTGTTTAGTGTTGGAACAAAAGATGAAGTGTCTTTCAAAGATTTTTTCAATTTTAAAGCTTTAAAGTAGTATAGCAGTGCTTTATCAAATTGCTTTTGATTTTGATAAATCAATCCTATATTATTATAATTCCGGGCTGTATTAAGTGTATCTTTTATTTCTTCGCATATTTTTAGAGATTCAAGATAAGCTTCAAGCGATTTCGGATATAGCCCTAACGAAGAGTAGATATTGCCAGTGTTTCTTAAAGCTGTTGCCAGACCTGATTTGTAATTTGCTTTTTTAGATTTGGTTTTAGCAAGATGTAGGTAATTAAACGCCTCTGAATAGTTGTATCTATATACATATTCCTTTGCTATTGCAATTTGGTTATCAATTTTTTCTTCTTCACTTTTTAACTTATTTTGTAATTTGAGTAAGCTATCCAAATTATGCTGAGCAAAAATTATGCTTTCAGAAAATATTATAATTAGTATTATAGCTAAAAAATTGAAGTATCTAATTTTCATAGTAATCTGTATTTTTAATTCAAAAAACAAATTTATTAATTATATGTATATGTTCCAAATAAAAAGAAATAAAAAAAGCCATTCTGCTATGAATGGCTTTTTAAAATTTAATTATGATTAGGTTTATTTAATCATACCAAATTGTTTTAAAGTCATTGGGATGTTGGGAGTACCAATTTCAGCCAATTCGTAATAAACGCGTGTGTTTGGTTTGTTTATTTTGATAAATCTACCAAGATTAATAGGAGTACCGACAACGACAGAATCACATTCAGTTTCGTTAATCGTTGTTTCCAGGTCTTTCATTTGCTGGTCGCTGTAACCCATTGCCGGCAATAAAATACCAATATCAGGATATTTTTCGAAAGTTTCAGCAATTTTTCCAATCACCCATGGTCTTGGGTCAACGAAACTTGCAGCGCCATATTTACGGGCAGCTACCATACCAGCACCTAAATCCATTTCGCCATGAGTTAATGTTGGTCCATCTTCAATAACCAGAACATTTTTGTCTAAAATTATTTCTGGATTATCAACATTTACTGCAGAAGCGGCTTCAATGATTTTTGCTTTTGGATTGTAAAGGCGGATATTTTCGCGAACTTCGTCGATATCTTCAGGATATGCAGTATCAATTTTATTAATAACGACAACGTCTGCCATTCTTAAATTTACTTCGCCGGGATAATAGCTAATTTCGTGTCCGGGTCTGAGTGGGTCAACGACAACATAAGAAACGTCTGGTTTGTAAAATGGCATATCATTATTGCCACCGTCCCATATAATTACGTCAGCTTCTTTTTCTGCTTCTCTGAGAATTGCTTCATAATCTACACCGGAATAAATTACGCTGCCCATTTCAATATGTGGTTCGTATTCTTCCATTTCTTCGATAGTGCATTTATGCTTTACTAAATCTTCAATAGCAGCAAATCTTTGAACTTTTTGTATTTCTAAATCGCCATAAGGCATTGGGTGACGGACTGAAACAACTTTTTTACCTGCTTCAATTAAACTCTTTACGATTGCTCTTGTAGTTTGGCTTTTGCCACAACCAGTGCGAACAGCAGTAATTGAAATCACAGGTTTTGTTGATTTAATCATTGTAGGATAGGAGCCAAGCATCGAAAATTTTGCTCCACACATCATAACGCGAGAGCCAATGTGCATAACTGTTGAATAAGGTAAATCGCTATATGAGAGGACGCATTCATTTACATTATATTCTTTTATTAATCTTTCTAACTCTTCCTCTGCAAAAATTGGAATACCGTTTGGATAGTATTCGCCTGCAAGTGCTGCCGGGTATTTTCTTCCTGCAATGTCCGGAATCTGGCTGGCAGTAAAAGCTATGACTTCTGTATTTGGGTCTTTACGATATACTGTGTTGAAATTATGAAAATCGCGGCCTGCTGCCCCAATAATGATAACTCTATTCTTTTCATTTTGCATAAAAATGCTCCATATATTTTAAAATATTTATATTCTACAAAATTACGAAAATTTTTATAATCTAACAAATTTCAATAATTTTGATTGCTTTTTATTTTTAGATTGCTTAGATTTAAAACTTTTGTAAAGTCATACGAGCAGCAAGTTGCTCGTATGACTGAAATAAAGATGTCCTACATCTCCGAGATGTAGGACATCTGCCTTCTTATTTCTCCTTCCCAAGTTGAACTTGGGAAGGAGATTTTACACCTTAAGTCATACCATCGGCAAGCTAATAGGATGACAAGAAAATCCTGTCATTCCGAAACGAAGTGAGGAATCTCACAAGTTATTGTTAAAACAAAACTTTCGCAAAGTTAAAAAACTTTACGAAAGTAAGGCAAGTCATACTATCAACTTGTTGATAGTATGACTGAAAAAAAAATTTTTTTTTTCTTGCATATTTCAATTTTTTTTTTTTTATATTGCAATTGTAGAAATAATCAAGAAAAAAATGAGAAAAAATATAGAAAAGAAAAAAGAATATTATTTTTAGAATAGAAAAAAATCCCCTGCTCCAAATTTACGAGATAAAAAAGCAGGGGCAAACAGTTAACTATTTATATTACAAATTTACGAGGTTTTTATGAAAAAAGCAACGTTAATTTTCGCAGCATTAGCTATAATGCTTATGGCTAATATGAATGTAAAAGCACAATGCCCGGATGGATATTTCAATTCTACCAGAACAGTTTTGATAGACGGATGCTGGTATATGTATTCTTTCTGCCTTGGCACAAATCAGTTTGGGCTTCAAGAAGTTCGTTTAACAGACATTCAAATATTAGCACCTTGCACAGGTGATAATTTTGAAGCAAATAGCCAGTATATTACTGATGAAATTTTGAAAGATATTATGGATAGCGGATGGCTCTTTTATCTTTGGGGCTATCAAATTCCAGAATGTCCGGGGCAGCTATGCCTTGTTAGGTGGTGGGATGCCATCTGTTATAACGGATGGTATCCAGATCCTCCAGAACCACCTGTTGACCTTACTAAATATAATTTCTTAGAAAATATAGAAACTGTTGGAGTTTGGAAAATGAATAAATGTATTGATTCTTTACCAAGGTCTTGCGGAGAAACAATAAGAATTTGCTGGGAATTAAGAAATGGAGTAAGGACATTGGTTTTAACAAGGACTGGTTCGGCTTATGGACCGCCTTGCCCAACAGATTCGCTCGGGGCTCCTTGTCATACAAATTGCGATTAAGTATTTGAACTCAACCATCGGGCTAGGCACGATGGTTGATTCGTTCCTTTATTTTATACCACAAATCCAATTCCCCTCTTGAGAGGGGACAAAGGGGTGTGTTCTAGAATTGCTGGTCATTTCGACAAGCTCAATTACTATTAACCGAACACCAGAAACCACAAACCTAAAGGTGATTTTATGAAAAAAAATATTCTTTTCTTTTTAATTTTACTTACTAGTGAACTGTTTTCACAAACTTGGGAATTTATGAATAAAGATGATTTCTTGCCTATTGCTCCTTATACTGGCAAACACGAATTTCTTTCATCAAATTGCTTAACTATTAATAAAGATAATATTGCTATCAGCAGGTCAAATTACGAAAACTGGCTGATTATTTATAATAAAGCAACGAAAGAGTGGAGATTTATTTCAAAAGAAGACGTTTGCGATATGGTTATAGATGAGAATATTTATTCGGAATATGATTTTAATGGAATGTTTTTTTTAGCTTACGATAATAAAGGAAAACTCTGGACAAGGGCAAATCACAATATTATAATATCAATTCTAAATGACACAGCAAAGGTTTATACTCAAGTTTTCAACACTGACGAAAATAAATTTCTTGATATTAATACTATTTACGATTTAAAAACAGACAAAAACGGAGATGTTTGGGCTATTATAACTCAATTTGCTACTAATAAACATATACATAGTTTGTGCAAATTTAAAGATACTGCTTTTGTAACTGTTAATAATTTATATACTTCAGATTTTGGTTCAGTACGAAAAAGCATAGCATTCGACAATTTAGGAAGAGTTTGGCAGTCTAATGCTGATTCTATATATGTAATTGAAAATGAAAAAGTAATAAAAAAATATTGCACATTGGATTTTCCAAACGGTTATGGTAATATATCTCAAATTGTGATTAATAGTAAAAATGTTGCTTATATTTTAAATTATAGTTTAATGCTATATAAACTTGATGGCGAAAAATATTCTTCATTTAATTATATGTTAGAAATTGAAAGGTATGAAAATCCTCATATTAGTAATAATTATATGATGTGCATTGATAGTTCAGATAACGTTTGGGTTACAGGTCCAACTTGCAATCTTTATAAATTAGACAGTGCTGATAATTGGACAAAATACATTGTTCCAAATCCCGGACTTGAAAACTTTGATTGCTATAAAAACAATATTGAAGCCGATAATGAAGGAAAAATTTGGATAATCAGCGATAAAAGTGGAAATTTAAGTTGGGGAATATATGTTTTTGACTCAGATAGTACTACTTCAGTTACAGAAAATTACAATATTGAATCTGCTGGTTTGCCAGACGTTTGGATAAGAAAGCTTTATCCAAATCCATCTATTTCAAATATTACTGTAGATTTCTTCCTTGAACGGAGCGTAAGTAATGAATGTAAAATCAGTTTATATAACACTTTGGGAATGCTTGTTAAAGATATACATTACAATTTAGAATACGATAGTTATAATATGAGTGCTTCATTAGATTTTTCTGTATCTGATTTGCCAAGGGGTGCTTATATTCTTACTATTAGTGCCGGTAAAAGCAATATGTCGCGTCTAATTCTTGTAGGGTTTTGATAATTGTTAATGGTTAATTGTTATTTTTTGTCATTCCGAAACGAAGTGAGGAATCTCACAAGTCATTGTTATAACAGATTTTGATTAAGAACAAAGATGTCCTACATCTTCGAGATGTAGGACATCTGTCTAATATTTTTTCGTAAAGTCTCCAAACTTTGTGAAAGTTACAATAACTTAATAACATAATAACCATAAATCAAAAGGTAACTCTATGAAAAAAATAATTCTTTTCTTTTTATTGATTTCTTATATTTCTTTTGCAGAAGATTGCAGTTGGAAATGGAATCAGCCGCTTCCGCAAGGCAATCAATTAAATGAAGTTAAATTTGCGAGTAAAAATGTTGTTTATATTTTTTCCAAAAATTTTGGCTCAATTATGAAATCAACAGATAGTGGGCTAAGTTGGAAAATAATCAATACTGGTGTTTCAAAATATTACCAAACTTTTGTGTTTGATGAAAATAATGTAATGCTTCAATTACCACCACTAAAAAAAATGCTAAGAACAAGCGATGGTGGAAAATCCTGGTTTGAGCAAACTTTCAATCTTACTTTATTAAGCGGTGCTTCATATAAATTTATTGATATTAATAATGGTTTTTATTTTTCCCAAACTGATAGTATATTTCAAAAAACGACTGACAGTGGACAAACTTGGGAAACCTTATCTTTGCCATCAAAATCAATATATAGAAGTTTTTGCTTCGTTAACGAAAATACCTGCTTTACTGCTGAACAGAATACTTTTATGAAAACTACAGATGGTGGTAAAAACTGGTCTGTTTCAAATATCCTGAATGAACCTTATAATAGTTATTCGATTTTTTTTGTTAATGAAACCACGGGCTGGATTAGTTCTATTAATTCGTATTTAATAAAAACTACTGATGGAGGAGAAACCTGGTCTGAACAAAGAATTATTGCCACTATGCCAGTGTCTTATTTTAAATTTTTTGATGAAAATCTTGGATATATATTCGGAGATGGTTTTCTTTATCGAACTACTAACGGTGGCGAGAAATGGAAGGCACAATTTAGTGGTACTTCTTTTGACCCAGTTATTATATCAATTGATATTTATGAAGACGGCTTTTTAATTGGCGTTGGTGGTTATGGTAACATAAAAAGGACTACTGATTTTGGTTATTCTTGGGAAAATCAAAAGAAAGGTCCGGCAAATAATTTTTATGAAGTCAATTTTTTTGATAAAAGTATTGGTTTTGCTACTGGTAGCAATGGTACAATTTTAAAAACTACAGATTTAGGTAAAAACTGGATTGACAAAGGAAGCAGTTTAATTCAGGGTAATGTTGATTATATAAAATTTATTAGCAAAGATACTATTATAGCCGCTGAAAGCCAAGGTAATTTTTATAAATCAACTAATGGCGGAGACGAATGGTTCAAAACAGGTAGCATTAGCGATGTGGATATTCATGATATTTACTTTATAAACGAGCAAGTTGGTTGGATAGCATATTATTCTACAATAAATGAATATTTTATAAATAAAACAACAGATGGCGGTGAAACTTGGTTTTACCAGTTAGGAACAAAAGATACTTTAATTTATAGCTTACAGTTTGTTAATGAAAATACTGGGTTTGCTGTCGGGGCTAAAGGCACTTTTCGAAAAACTACAGATGGCGGTGAGAACTGGAATGTAAAAAATATTGGCAATACTAAAACTATTAATTGTTTGTATTTTATTGATGAAAATACTGGCTGGATTTTTGATGAATACCAAATTCTAAAAACTACTGATGCTGGCAATAGCTGGGCTGTTCAGAAAGATTCAATCTTTAGTATTGTTGAAATCAAATTTATAAATGAAAATCTTGGCTATGCAGTATCAAGCTCTGGTTCAATATTTAATACTACAAATGGAGGTGTTGAGTGGAACTATATGAACAGTTGCACAAATAATCAATTGCACTCAATTTGTATGATTGATGAAAAAACTGGGTGGGCAGTTGGAAATAGCGGAACAATACTTGAATACTCTTGTAGCAGCTCTGACATTGCAGAACCTCTCACCATTTCCGACAACAAAGTTTTCCAAATCTTCCCCAATCCCGCTACAAACGAAATCACCCTTTCTTTTCCAAACGAACAAAATATAAATTCAATTTCAATCTTCAATTCTCTTGGAATGGAAATTAAACGAATTGAACAAACTGAAATAATAGGAAATAGCAAAATAACTATTTCAACAGCAGATTTGCCTGTTGGTTTGTATCGTTGCTCTTTTGTAAATCAAGCTGGAAGAGTAACGAAGAGTTTTGTTGTGCTGAGGTGATACTTTTTCTCTCCTTCCCAAGTTGCACTTGTGAAGAAAAGAAACTCTGTAGTATCAATTACTTGTGAGATTCTTTACTACGCTTACCAATGACATCTTTGCTTTAGTATAACTTTACGTGGTTTGAAATAAGAAGATGTCCTACATCTCCGAGATGTAGGACATCTGCCTTCTTATTTCTCCTTCCCAAGTTGAATAGGGAAGGAGTTTTAAAAATCTATAGTCATGCTATCAGCTTGCTGATAGTATGACTGAAAAGAAAATTGGATTTACATTGGAAAATCTAATTTTGTAATTTGAAATTCAATAATAACTTCTGTAAAACTATCTTTTACACTTTTAACAGTGAAGTTAGCATTATATAAATCAATAATCCTGCGGACAATAGATAAACCTAAACCAGACCCTTGTTGTTCGTAAATATTTCTATCAAATTGTATATAAGTGTCAATACCATCTATTTCTTTGTTAGACATACCACGTCCATAATCTTTTATTGAAAGTACATAAATGCTATTTTCAATATGCGAAGAAATCTCAACTTTGCTCCCGGTATCAGAAAATTTAAAAGCATTATCAACTAATTCTTCAATGACCTTAGTAAAATACTCTTCTGAAATGATAATAGCAGAATCTACTATATTGACAATGACATCATCTTTACGGTGATAATTTTGAGCTGCATTAAGAGCAATATCAAAAATAATTGGTTCAACAGTATAAGTCTTTTTATTTTGAATGTTTTTAATTTCATTTATATTTGAAGAAATCAGAACAAGTTGAGCATAATAAATATAATTTTCAAAGAATCTTTTTAATCTGTTTGCTGAGTTTTTTATATCAATTAGAATATCAATAATATCTTTCCATTCCGATTCATTGCTTGAAGTAGAATAATTAATCAGATAATCAGAAAAACCGAGAATAGCATTTATTGGAGTTCTTACTTCATGGGGAATAGTCATTATTAAATTTTGTTTTAAATTTTCTAATTTCTCACTAATCATTAAGCTTTGTCTTTGTATATCAATAGTTCTTGTTGCTACAATTTGCTCCAATAAGTCTTTTGTTCTTGTATTTTCATCGTTAATAAACAAATTTTCAATAAAGTTTCCAATGAAAGCCGAAAGCATAGATGTTAGATTTAAAGTAATGATTTCAATATCTGGAATTTCAAAATCAGTTTTGATTATTATCAGTCCAATTATAGAATTTGGGCTAAAAATAGGAATAATAAATAATTTAAATTCTTTTTTGTCATCTTCAAAGTAAGTAATTATGCGGTTATTAAGTGATAGTCCAATTTCTCCACTTTCAATAAGTTGAGCAATAATATTTATAAAAAAAACATCATCATTTGAGTTTGACGATTGTTGGAATTCAAATAAAAATGTTTCTTTATTTAGAGAAAAATAACCGATAGTTTTAGCATAAGGAAAGTTCAAAAATGTATGAATAACATAGTCTATTATGTTAGATAGTTTTTCTTCTGAAGTAATTTTTCTTTGAAAATTATAAACAGAGTTAAAAAAATTATAAAAATCAATAGAAAATGTTATCATATTTTATTTAGTTAGTGATAAAATCTGAACTGATTGATAATACTGCTCTAAAATAGAGCTATGCATATTGACCAAAGAACCGGGTGGTAAATTTAAAACACTCCATATATCAAAACTTGGCTGGTCAATGATATTGTAGCCCGGATTTCCCAGGTTCAACATATTTGCTATAATATTAGCGAGTTGAATGCAAGCTATTTGTTTATTATTGGCAAAATTTAATCTTTTTGAGTTGTGAAAATTAATACTTTCAATTATATTATTAGGTAGCTGCCATTTTTTGGCTAATAAACCACCAATAATATCATGATTAACTCCGAAGTGAATTTTTTCAGATGAACTTAATGAAATTTTATTTTCGATAGCACTGTTTATAATGTTTAAATATTCCTCTCTTGCTACTTTCAAAAAAAATAATTTTCCGAAGTCATGAATAATACCGGATACAAATAGGTTTTCTGTATTCATTGCTCCTGATAGTTCTCCTAAGGATTTTGCTATTATACCAACTGCAATTGAATGTTTCCATAAATCTGTTACATTGAAATTGCTAATGCTTTTGATTTGAGAGAAAATTTTCATTACTGAAAGTGCTAGCACTATATTTTTTATTTCATTTTGACCTAAAAGGAATATAGCATCTGTAATTGTATCAATTTTTTTATTAAAACCATATAAAGATGAATTTGTTACTTTTAATATTTTTAAAACAACAACCTGGTCATTTAATATAACATTAGCTATATCCTGTATAGTAGAACGAGGATTTTGCATCGTTACCAGTAATGAATTATATATTGTTGGTAAAGTTGGAAAATCGTTAATGCTGTTTATTAAATCAGTATAATCTTTCATATCTTATGTTTTCTTAAATAGTCAATCATTCCTAATTTTAATAAATCATTCTCATTTTCATTTCTTGGTTCCCAAATAAATCTTTCTTTAAGTTTAGTTTTTGCTAAAATAAAGTCATCTTCGGAAAACTCAACAATTTGCTCGTTATCATCAGATTCAATGAAAACTGAAGGAATATTCCAGGTCTTTAAAATTAATATGTGTTTGGTGGTTAAGCAAACATCTTCGCATAAAAGTATTTGCCCGAAATTATTCTTTATTGGTTTTTTTAAAACCATTCCCGGTTCTATTTCATCTATTGATACTAATCTTGACATTAGAATTCAAATAATTTTAATTTCTTTTTAAATATTGTATTTTTTAAAAATTAAATAAATAATCAATATTGATAACAATTATTAAAACAAAATATAAATTTTATAATTAAAAAAAAAGAAAAATATTATTTATTCTGTAATTTTTTTTAAATCTTAGTAATTGGAACCCCAGAACTCCTGACTCCATTGCTTATACGTTCTTTTATAGCCATACTATCAACAAGTTGATAGTATGGCTATAAGTACTAATACCAAACCGCTAACTAATAGTGCAAAATCATAATGTCATTCCGAACCCCCTTATAAAAGAAGACCTTTATTTTAATAGTGATGACATAATTCTAAACTTTTGCAAAGTTGGGAAACTTTACAAAAGTAGAAGAAATCTTCTTACTTTGCAAAAGTTTCTTAACTTTTGTAAAGTTTAAAATAAAGATGTCATTGGTAAACGAAGTGAGGAATCTCACAACTCCTTGCTACCACAGACTTTGAGATTTCTCA
>CAZCLJ010000107.1:10744-13857 GCA_964499465.1 uncultured Hyphomicrobiales bacterium | reverse complement strand
TTCCTCACTTCGTTTCGGAATGACAAGAAATGTTTATCAGGTTTTCAATAAATTACTACACTAAAACTCACACCTTTTTCCCTTAAGATTTAATCTATTATAAAAAATCAAATGAAATATTTATTATTATTAATTATATCAGTGAACTTTGCATTTTCTCAATATTCAATTAAAGCAATTGATACTGTCTTTTGCTTTACACCCGGCGAAGGGCAAAATTTTGGACAGTCAAATGAATACTATCCACAAAATATTTTCTGTTTTCCGGATACAAATGCTACCATTCAGGTGCCATCTGCAAATGAATATCAAATATTATCTTTGGGATTCGGTGGCGAAATTGTTTTAGGAATAAAAAATACTAAGATTATGAATGGCAATGGTATTGATTTCACAATTTTTGAGAATGTTTTTTTAAATCCCGTTCTTACCAAATATTTTGTTGAGCCGTCAAAAGTTGCTGTTAGCCAAGATGGTATTAACTTCATAGAATTTCCTTTCGATTCCACTACTTTAATTGGTTGCGCAGGTACTTTGCCTACTCAAGGAAAAGCAAATCCATTTATTCCGGAAAACTGCGGTGGCAATGGTTTCGATTTAAATGATTTAAACCTTGATTATATTACTCATATTAAAATTACTGATATTTCGAAAATGGTTTTTGACAATCCTTCCCATCAATATTATGACGTTACTATTTCTGGTTTTGATTTAGATGCAGTAGTGGCTTGGTTTACTGAAGATATCAACAGTTCTGTGAGCGAATCTTATTTTTCAAATTCAATTAAAGTTTACTCAGATTATATCGAAATTTTGTCTAACATTAATGATTTTAATTCAATTTATATTTACAATCTTTTAGGAAATATTGTTTTAAATGAAAGGAACAGTTCAAAAATAATAAATATTTCAAATTTAGCAGCAGGAGTTTATTTCCTGAAAATTAATGATGATTATTATAAATTTGTGAAAGAGTAATTTCAGAACTAAGAAATTCCATTTTTCTCAAATTTGGAATATCTGATAAAAAAAAGTAGAGAGACACAGAATGCTGAGTCTCTACGAAAATATCAAGCCGATAGCTGTTAGCTGACAGCCGTCAGCTAACAGCTAATTCCCTGGATAAGTCAAAACTGCCGGGGCAGTTAAATAAATCCAGTACCCCTGACCGGGTATCATATTTCCTATATTGTTTATTCCGTAAGTTAGATGGTAAATATCGCCCATTCTGTTTTTAGCAAATAACATACTGCCGGAAATACTTTGTAAGGCAGTAACAATAGACATCGGATTGCTTCGTAAATAGGAAACTAAATGCCAGCCAACCGACAATTCTATTGGAGTGTCGTCTGGAGTTATTGCTTCGCCACTAATGAAGAAACGGCAACTTTCAGTGGCATAGATTTGGTAACCTTCAAGCACATTCCAATCACCTATTTGGTTTATACCCAACGCAGGAATGCAAATCTGCCCCATTTCATTTTTTATAACTTTAACTTGTTCATTTAAATTACTAAATATTTCAAATAAATTAGAAATATAAGGAATATAGAAAGATGAAACAGTGTTCCAGCCAGCACTTAAATTGATTTTCAATGAATCAAGTTTTGTTGAAAAGTTCCAAACCTCGCTCCATGGACTATATAGAGAATCTATGAATGTCCGGACTCGCCAGAAATACACATTATTCCAACTTAAAATGCCTTCCTCAAGTTCCAGTTCAGATATTAATAAAAATTCCTCATCAAATACAACATTTGTAAAATTACTATCAAGTGAAATTTGAATATGGAATGAAGTCGAACCCCAAAAATATATCCAGTCGAAAGTTGGTGTAAGATTCTTGATTTTTTCCATATTTAAAGGAGTACTTAATTTTTGAACAAAATTATTAATATTTGCAGGAACATTTTTTAAACTTGCATAGCCATCGGCTGTTCCACCGGAATACATCTTTAAAACAGTGAATTTACTAACTTCAGACCAGGGAGTTATATTTATTGTGTCATAAGCTTGGACACGCCAAAAGCACAACCTGTTAAAACCACTGTTTATTAAAACAGACAAATTTTCAGTTTCTAACAAAGAATCTAAAATTATATTATTAAACGAAGAATCAGACGATAGCTGAAACCTCGATACGTTGGATACCGGACTTTTAACCCAGTAAAAATCAACAATTTCTGAGTTGATAATTCCATTATTCGAAGGCATAAGAAGTAGCGGAATAAAATCAGCTAAATCAAACCTGTAAAAACCGGGTGCATTGCTCTTCGAATAACCATCGGCAATTCCACCGGTATATTGAGCAAATAGCACTGTATTAAACGTTAAGAAAAAAATCAGCAATATTTTTTTCATATTTTTTCCCTTTAAAAATTCTTTCTTTTTTTCTTTATACCATAATCAATTATAGTTCTAATATCAATTTCTGTCCCTTAAGTCCTTTAAGTCCTTTAAGTCCTTTATGTCCTTTAAGTCCTTTAAGTCCCTTAAGTCCCTTTCTTTCTTTCCTTCAATCTGGCGTTTGTCATTTTTTCCTTAAAACCGCCTTCTTTTAGAAAATCTTCTTCCAATCTTTTTAATTGTCTGTCAAGTAAAAAATTAGTAACTTTAATTAAACCAATCATAGCATTAGCGCAAATCTCAGGGGCTTCGTTTTCAATGGCACGACGGTAAGTTTCATAACTTTGATTTGGGGATTTGCTTAGCTCGGACATCCTTTTGTAATACGGGCTTTCCTTTTCCCATTCTTTCAAATGATTAATCCGCAAAAAATCCCTGTAATCAATCAAAAGTTCTTCGAGTGATGCCCTTGCAACGTTTGTCAGTTTAATTTCTGTTGATTTTGATGTTCCGGAAGCCATACTTGCTTCTGCTATGTTTTGTTTACCTGAACGTGCTGCCTGAACCATCTGGTCAACTGTTCTGTCAAACTTTGAAAAAAATCGCCTGCAAAAATAAACTGTGCCATCATAAATAATCTCTGCTTTCTGAAAAGAAAGCAGTTTCTGATAGCCCCCGTGCTTGGGAATAAAGCCGTTGTCGTTATATTGGTTTATTTTTCCCATTGTTTTTTTTGTTTTAGTTTTTTTGTTTTAGTTTTTTTTGTT
>CAZCLJ010000107.1:0-10644 GCA_964499465.1 uncultured Hyphomicrobiales bacterium | reverse complement strand
TTAGTTTTTTTGTTTTAGTTTTTTTGTTTTAGTTTTTTTGTTTTAGTTTTTTTGTTTTAGTTTTTTTGTCCTCTAAGTCATTTAAGTCCTTTAAGTCTTTTTAGTCTTTTCTACTCCCCTGCAACGCAACGGAAACCGTCATAGTAACTTCTATCGCTAGCAGCAGTTCCAGCACTTTGGCGATCAGAAATACGCAACGATTCAGCCACGTAGAGCCAATCACCTCCACGAAAACCTGAACCGACTGCACCAACGCCGGGCCAACTTGTTACGTTTGAGTTGCCGCTCGTATCCAAAGCACCATCACCAAGTAAGCCAGTGTAACTCCTGCCTGCTATGTTGCTTACTGTTACAGGTCGCTCACTAAGATTTCCGGAAAGTTCCATTATACCATAATATGATGCTCCTGCAGATTGCCTTGTGCTGTTTGTTCTTGCAAAGTTGCCAACACGCACAGGTCCTTGAACTCCAGTGTAATAATCATAAACACAGTTTGCATTATCAGGAGTAGTTTGCTCTGTAGCTGTTCTTTCGTTGGCTGTGCCTGTTGCATGAACTATCACAGTATTTCCCCATGCATATTCGTTTGCAACTGGTGCAACTGTGCCACGGCATGCTTTTTCAAATTCAAGTTCGGTCATTGGCCTCATTCCAGACCAATCGGCATAAGCTGTTCCATCAGCCCAACTTAAATAATTACAGGCAATATTTTGTCCGTCATCTGCTTCGTTCAAAATGTCATTATTATTTCCATCGCAGCCATAAACACCATTGACTAATTTTATAAAATGTCTGTATTGATTAAAATAATCGTAGTATCTGTTGCTTTTTTGAGCGTCAGTAAGTGTATTTAAAAAGTCTGCATATTGCTCTTGAGTGATTTCATATTTCATCATCCAAAATGCAGCAAAGCCCTTCGGAAATGCAGTAGGAATAGTTGATGTTTCTATAAAAAAATTGTTATTAGACCATAAATACCCGTTTGTTTGCCCAACATTTATTTCATTTTCTGAACTTATTTGGTAAGGATTGTTGCTACCGAATGTTTTAAAATGATCAGATTCATCGCCTCCGCTTCCTACATAAAAAGCTCCTTCAGGGACATAGCACATTTCAATTGCAAAGCACTGGACAATAACTTCAGCATTATCGGGAACACTGTCTGCTCCATAGTTCCACTGCAACTGAATACCCTCCCAGTTATTATTACCAAAGCCATCTTCATAGCGATAAATAAAAACACCTTTTCCTGTTGAAATCGGCTGAATAGTAGCAGCCACCCCATTTCCATTTTCAATTGAATAATCGCTTGGGTCAGCGCTAAGAGTTGCTTGCTGCCAATTGCCTTCCGAAATTTTGAATTTAACAAAGACCCAGGCACCGTCCCAGTTAGATGGACCAACATTAACTCGCCATGAGTTTTCCCAGCTTAAATTGAATTGAATTGACACAGTATTTTCTTCAGTGTTTGGATTAAGAAGCAAGGGCTGCTGCGTTATCTGAATATTATTAGCTTTTATCAAGCTAAAAGAAAATATCAAAACAAATAAGAAAATATTTACTTTCCAAAGTTGCAAATATTTTTGACTTTGTAGAGAAGTAGATTTTAACGACATAATTTCACCGAAGTAAATTTAGGAATAGTTATTTAAAATAAAACATTATCATTTTTTCAATTTAAAAATAATTATATTACAAATCAAATATTTTAGATTTTTTTAGAAATTCAATATCTAAAAGTTTAGAACTCCAGCCCCCATAAAGAAAATAAAAGAGATAAGAGATTTAATTCGTCAAGAATGATTTCGCAGTTAGCAAAAATATTTTATTAGTTATTTGTCATTCGTCATTCGTCATTAGTTTGTAACTACTAATGACGAATAACTAATGACTTAATGAAAGTACTCATTTAAATTTAACTTCTTATTATAAAATATGCGAAATACCAAAATACGAGGGAGCAGGAGTTCTGAATATATTACTTCTTCTCAAGTTGCTCTTGGAAAGGAGAAGAATTTATTATTTCAAATCATATCTTTAAATTCCACGTGAAATAAGCTAATAAGGTTATATTAATCGGTCGAGCGTTTTTCTACTAAGGTTTCAATTAACAATTAATCGGGAAATCCCTTAATCTTTATAATCAAGGTTCTGACTTTATTTCTTGTAATGCTATCAGTTTGCTGCTCGTATGACTTTTTCAAAGTGAATAATTAGGGTTCTTTATCGCTTTGATTTTTTCAGTTTTTTATATATTCTTGATATTGATTTTGCTGCCTGAAATATTTAATTAAATCTCCCCGTTCCCTTTGAAAAACTCCAAAGCATCAATCAAATTGTAACCAACGAAATCAGCAGCTATTTCGTTTGGTTTCACAAGACAGTTAGCTATCACAGTTTTAATACCGGCATTTTTTCCAGCAAGAAAATCACTTACCCTATCCCCTACCATCCATGATTTATTTGAGTCAATCTGCCATTTTTCAATTGCTTCAAGCAACATTCCGGGATTTGGTTTCCTGCGAAAGCTATTTGCAGAAGAAAGTTCAGGGCAGTAGAAAATATCGTCAAAACCGCTGCCAGTCTTTTTTATAAGTATTTTTTGCATATAAAAGTGAATTTCGTTTAGCTGCTCTTCATTCATTACTCCGCGGCCTATTCCCTGCTGATTTGTAATTAAAATCGCAAGAAAATCCATTTCCTTTATATACGAAAAAAGTGGAAAAAAATCCGGTATAAAATGGAATTCATCTATTGTTTTTACATATTCACCTACAATTCGATAATTCACTACCCCATCTCTATCAAAAAAAATTGCTTTATTTTTCATCTTTATTTAAATCTTTGTTTTATATAATAGAACTTTTATGTATTTTGTAAATAACAAAATTAATTATTTTTTTGGAATTTTGTATGATAATGAATATATCAAAAGAATTTAACTGGGATATGAGCCACAGATTGCCTTTTCACGACGGGCATTGCAAAAATATACACGGGCATACCTACAAATTAAGAGTTGAAATTGAAGGAATTATTGATGGAAACGGTATGGTAATGGATTATTATGTCCTTGAAGAAATTGTTTCACCCACAATTAATAAATTAGACCATTCCTTCATTGTCGATAAAAATGACAATATTATGCTTAATTTTTTAAAACAGAATGATTTCAAGCACTACATTATAGATAATAGCACAACAGCCGAAAATATAGTTATTCATCTTTCCTATATTTTCATTCCATTACTTAAAAGATATAAAAACCTTACTTCATTAAAAGTAAGACTATACGAAACTGCAAACGTTTTCGCAGAAGTGGAAACGAAAATTAATGATTAATGATTAATGATTAGTGATTAGTGATTAATGATTAATGATTAATGATTAATGATAATTGACAATTGGATTATTAAGTTATTGGGGTAAAAACCGATTACCGAACAGCCAAAATGACTAACGACCAATGACTAATGACCATTGACTATTGACATAGAACCATAAACTATAAACTATAAACCATAAACTATAAACTATAAACCATAAACCATAAACCATAAACCATAAACCATAAACCATAAACTAAAAACTATAAACTAAAAACTATGAACTATGAACTATGAACTATAAACTATAAACCGGAAAAATATGAAATTGATGACTTCAGTAATAATAATATTGTTTTTGTTTTTCTTTCAATTATTTTCAGAAAATCAGGTAAAAGAAAATAACATAAATCAGAATTTTCAGGAAATATCAGAAAAAATCTTCAAGGAAGCAATTCTTGATACAATTTACTGGGATAGGTTATCTTATATCTGCGATGTATTTGGACCGCGTTTGAGTGGCTCAAAGAATTTGGAGAATGCTCTTGACTGGATATATCGGGAAATGCAAAAAGATGGCTTTGAAAATGTATGTAAAGACAGCGTAATGGTGCCTCACTGGGTTCGGGGAACTGAGTATTGCAAGCTACTCTATCCGTTTGAAAGGAAAATGAATTTCATTGCCTTAGGTGGAAGTATTGCAACTCCTAAAAATGGTATTACAGCAGAGGTATTCGTTGTAAATAATTTTGAAGAAGTTGAGAAAAATAAAGAAAAAATAAAGGGAAAAATATTAGTTTACAATTATGAATTTCAGAATTACGGTCAGGCGGTGCGTTACCGTTTCAGTGGAGCTATAAATGCAGCCAGAGTAGGAGCTGTTGCCTCACTAATTCGTTCAGTAACACCTCTTGGTTTGCAGAAAGTCCACGCAGGTATGATGGTTTATGACGACACAATTCCCAAAATACCGCATGGAGCAATTAGTCCGGAAGATGCTGCTCTTCTTCATCGTTTGCAAAACAGAGGAATTACCCCCAAAATTACTGTATATACCGAAGCTACAACATATCCCGATGCACTTTCCTATAATGTAATGGGAGAAATAAAGGGCAGCGAAAAACCAGATGAAATAATAGTGTTTGGTGGCCATTCAGATAGTTGGGATTTGGGAACAGGCGCCCACGACGATGCCGGTGGCTGTCTTTCCGCTTGGGCTGCTTTGCATTATATAAAAAAACTTGGATTGAAACCAAAACGAACTTTAAGATGCGTCCACTGGGTAAATGAAGAAAACGGTGTGCGTGGCGGACGAACTTATGCAGAAAAGCATAAAGACGAAGACCACATCTTTGCTTTAGAATTCGATTCCGGGGTCTTTTCTCCTTCAAGAATTGGAGTAAATGCTTCTGACAGCGTTTTCGATAAATGCAAACTATTAGAACAATATTTACAAATAATTGATAGTGTAAAAATAGAAAAAGGTGGCGGCGGAGTTGACATTGGACCATTAATGAGAACAGGTGTTCCCGGCGCAGGACTAAATACTAATGACGATGGAAAGTATTTTTGGTATCACCACTCTGATGCCGATACTTTTGAGCATATAAAGGAACAGGATTTTTTGAAATGTGCAGCTACTATTGCGATTTTTGTTTATTTATTATCTGAATCATATTAAATCAAATGGAATTAAATTGTAATTTATACAAGGCGCTTTATTCAAACTCTCCTTTGCCAATCTACATTTGGAAAAAAGAAGAAGATTCTTACATCCTCTATGACCTGAACGAAGCGGCTTTAAATTTTTCAAAAGTAGCTAAAGAAAAAGTAATTGGACTAAAAGCAGAAAGCTCTTTGGAGCATTTCCCGGAATTACTCGAAAGCTTTTTGGATTGCGTTAATAATAAACGAATTAATGATAAGTTCTACGAATTTGAAAGTTTTTTTGGTAAAGAAAAGAAACAATCTCATATTTATTTTGAATTTGTTGAACCGGATTTAGTTGTTGAGCATATAATTGATGTTTCCGAACAAAAAGCTGCCGAAATGCAGGCAGAAAAATTTGAACATCAGTATCATTTGATTTCAGAAAAAGTAAAAGATATAGTATTTCGTATATCTTTATATCCGAAAAGAAAATTTGAATATGTTAGTCCTTGTGTTAATGAGATTACAGGTTATACTGATAAAGAATTGTATAATAATTATCGATTAATTGAAAATCTGCTTCATCCAGATGACCAGGAAATCATTGATAATTTAAAAGATACTCCCGCTTTGCTTAACAATACTCCTTTTGAATTAAGATGGAAAAGAAAAGACGGAAAAATAATTTGGATAGAGCAACGGCAGACCTTAATTTATGATAACAATAATAATCCAATAGCTGTTGAAGGAATTGCCCGCGATATTTCATTTAGAAAGGAAACTGAAGAAAAGTTGCGCGAAAACCAAGAGCTATTACGTATAATAATTGATAGCTCGTCTTTTGGATTTGTAATAGGCAATACAAGCGGAGAACTTATTTATGTCAATGATGCTTTTTTAAAATTTGGTGATTACAAAAAAGAAGAGGTCGTTAATAAAGATTTTCGTTTATTTTCCCATCAAGATGATGTGATTGAAGAATTAAAACTGATTGAAAAAGTTTTTTCAAATGAAATTAACGAGTATAATATAAATAAAAGATATTTAAAGAAAAACGGAGAATATATCTGGGTAAATTCAAATACAAATGCTTACAGAAAAACACCAAATAAAATTGAATATCTCATTGGTATTGTAGAAAACATTAACGATAAGTTTATTGCAGAATTACGTCTGAAAGAAAGCGAAGAAATGTTCAGAAGGATTGTAGAATATGCTCATGAAGGCATTTGGCAAATCGATAAAAATGGGACTACTGTTTATGTTAATAACAGAATGGCAGAAATTCTGGGATATTCTATTGATGAGATGCTCGGGAAAAAACTATTCGATTTTATGGATGAAGAAGGAATCAAAAAAGCAATATCAAATCTTGAAAAAACAAAACAAGGAAAATCTGAAGTATTGGAATTTATATTTTATTCTAAATTAGGGAAAAAAGTTATTACAACTCTTTCTTCCTCTCCAATTACTAAGAATAATGGCGAATTTATTGGTGCTATAGCTCTGATTTCAGACATTACAGAACGAAAAACCACAGAAAATGAATTAGAGAATTATTCTTTCCGTTTATTGATGGCTCAAAAAACCGGTAAATTCGGCATCTGGGAATTTGATACAGTAACCAATGATTTGATTTGGGATAGCGAGATGTTCGAACTATATGGAAAAGAAGCAAATTTATCTGACACCAGCGATGACAAATGGTATAATTCACTTCACCCCCTGGACAGAACAAGAGCTAACCAAACATTTGAAGAATCAGTTAAAAATGATACTCCTTATGAATATGAATTTAGAATAATTACTCCAAGCGGAGAAATAAAATATATTAAAGCAACAGCAAATTGCTACGAAAATCCTGTTAATAATCACAAAGTATTTATTGGTATCAATTATAATATTACAGACTTAAAACTAAGAGAAAACGAAATAGATAAATTTAAAGTGCTGTTTGAAGCAGCTTTCGAGCAAAACCCTGCTCCGATGGTTCTTGCCGAATATCCAAGTCGAAACATAATTTTGATTAATTCAGAGTGTATCAAGTTTTTTGAGTTAGAGGATTCTTTCAATACTATTATTATTAATGACCTTTTGAATTTTAGTAAAAGTTGGACTGGTTACGATAATAAAAATAAAATAATTCCAGATATTAATAAACCATTAGCTCTTGCTGCCCAAGGTATTACGACAATTAATAAAGAAATTAAAGTAATAACAAAATCAAACAAAGAAAGATGGTGCCTTGCAAGCGGAGTTCCAATTTTCAACAAAAATGGTGAATTAATCGCCGGTATCGCAATTTTCCCCGATATTACCAAACTTAAAGAATTAGAGAAAAAGCTAAGCAAAGCAACTCAGGAAGCTATAAATGCAAATAAAGCCAAATCTGAATTTCTTGCAAATATGAGCCATGAAATCCGCACACCAATGAATGTCGTCCTCGGTTTCGCTGAACTGCTAAGGCAGTATGTAGATGATAAAAAAGGTTTTGAATATATTAATGGAATTATATCAAGTGGAAAAACTTTAATCAACATTATTAACGATATACTTGATTTATCTAAAATAGAAGCCGGAAAACTTGAACTTCAATACGAACCAATAAGTATTAACAAAGTCTGCTTAGAACTGGAAGACCTTTTCTCAATCAAAGCTAAAGAGAAAAAACTTAGTTTAGAATTCAGCATTGATGATGATATTCCAAAGTTTTTGATATTAGATGAAATCAGATTACGGCAAATTCTTTTTAATCTAATTGGTAACGGTATTAAATTCACTAATGAAGGAAGTGTTAATATATCAATTTACAAGAAAGAAACATTAACCCTTGATAAAATTGATTTATACATTGAAGTTAGTGACACCGGAATAGGAATCCCGGAAGACCAGTTTAAAAATATTTTTCTTTCTTTTAGTCAAAAAGATACAAAAAATACTCGCATTTACGGTGGAACTGGGCTTGGCTTGACTATAACAAAAAGGTTGTTAGAAATGATGGAAGGCAATATTTCTGTAAAAAGCGAAATTGCTGTCGGTTCTACATTTACTGTTTGCCTGCCAAATGTTCAAATCGCTAAAATTCATTCCAATTATTCTGAAAATAATAAAATTAATTTTAATGAAAACTTCGATTTTAAAGGAAGTAAAATTCTAATTGCTGAAGATATTCAATCTAACATAGAAATTATTAAAGGATATTTAAATAATAATAATATAAAAATAATAGAAGCTAAAAACGGGCTCATTGCACTTGAATTAGCAAAATCTGAACTTCCAGACCTAATTCTTATGGATATTCAAATGCCTGTTATGGACGGATATGAATCAGCAGAAAAAATAAAGAAAATAAATGAATTGAAAAACGTTCCGGTTATTGCTCTTACCGCATCTGTAAAACTTGATGATGCAAACAAAATTAAATCCTATTTCAATGAATATCTTAGGAAACCAGTTAGCAAATATGACCTTATTACTACATTGCAAAAGTATTTACCAAGAAAAGCCCTACACGAAGAGCAAAAATCAAGTATTGAAAAAAAACATTTGGAAAGTCAGTTACAAAAAGAAATTATTTCAGATGAATTGATTTTAAAATTAAGAAATGAAGTCTTTCCATTGTGGAATAAAATTAATACACTAAATGATATTAATGATATCAACGATTTTTCAATTTCTTTAATTAAATTAGGAAATGAATTTAATTATCAGCCACTTGTTGAATACGGAGAAAAATTAAAGAATTATACTACAAATTTCGAATTAGATAGTGTATATTCATATTTTAGTAATTTTATTCAAATGTTTAATATAGATAATGAAAACTAGTGTAATATCCCTTTGAAAACCAGACTTTAAAATCTTGTCATTCTGAGCGGAGCGAAGAATCTCACAACTCCTTGCTACCACAGAGTTTGAGATTCTTCACTTCGCTTCAGAATGACAAGAAATTATTATTAGTTTTTCTATGAATTATTACACTAATATCAAAAAATTACTTTTTACTTCTTACCAAATGCAACTTGGTAAGGAGAAAAAAAAATCACATTAAATTAAAATGAAATACAAATATTTTATTTGGTGAATTATTAGATAATATGTTAAATTGCATTAAAAAAAATATAAAAAGTTATGAATAATGAAATGAAACCTTTTTCCTTTGAAGGAAGCAAAATACTAATAGTAGATGATTATGTAGAAAATTTGAAGGTTCTCGGAAGTTACCTTTTGCAAAAAGGTATTCAGGTAACACCTGCAACAAAAGGTAATCAGGCAATTTTATTAGCCCAATCCAAACCCTTCGATTTAATTCTGCTTGATATTCAAATGCCCGAAATGGATGGTTATGAAGTTTGTAAAATTTTAAAAAGTGATGACAGGACAAAGGATATTCCAGTTATATTCCTTTCTGCAAGAAATGATACTCAGGATATTGTCAAAGGATTTAATGTAGGTGCAGTTGATTATATTACCAAACCATTTAACTCAGATGAAATATTAAGCAGAATAAAAAACCATCTTGAATTAAAATTTGCTCAGGATATTATTAATGAGCAGAATACAAAACTTACTCAACTTAATGCTACAAAAGATAAATTTTTCTCTATAATCGCTCATGATTTGAAAAATCCAATAAGCAGCTTTCGAGATACTACGGCATATTTAAGTGATAATTATAATGAAATAAGTGAAGAAGAAAAAATTGAGTTAATTCAACTGACAAGGCAATCAGCAGAAGTGGTATTTTCTTTGCTAAATGATTTATTAGACTGGTCCCGCTCTCAACGTGGTGTTATACAGTATTATCAGGTAGAAACTGATTTATTTATGCTTGCTGAAAATGTGATTTCGATTCTGAAACCTAATGCATTGAAAAAAAATATTACATTAGAAAATAATATTCCTCCTAATACTTTGGCAAGTATTGATGTTTATATGATTCTTACTGTTATGCGCAACCTTCTTACTAATGCAATAAAGTTTACATCTTTTGAAGGAAAATGCTCATTTAATTCTGAACTACTACCTGACGGAAATCTAATCAAGGTTTCTCTTGTGGATACTGGTATCGGAATTCCTCCAGAAAAAATTGAAAATCTTTTCAAAATTGATAAGTCTTTTACTACTCCCGGCACTAATAACGAATTAGGAACTGGGCTGGGACTTATTCTATGCAAAGAATTTGTCGAAAAAAATGGCGGTAACATTTGGGTTGAAAGCGAAATTGGAGTTGGTAGCAAATTTATTTTTACTGTTCCAGTAGCTAATTCTCAACAGGAATAAAGAATTTTTAAAATATTTAATTTTTTTCTTGTATATAATTTAAAAAGTTCGTAATTTTGTAATCTTACTGATCCAGTAGCTCAGGGGTAGAGCACTTGACTTTTAATCAAGGGGCCGTAGGTTCAATCCCTACCTGGATCACAAAAAGCCGATGAAATCTAAATCATCGGCTTTTTTATTTTTAATCAATAATTTCATTCTACAGTATTTCAATAGAAAATATATCTTAGAGCATCTGCACCACATATTGAAAATAAAGGAGTTAGGAGATTTACTTCGTAAAAAACAATTGCGCAAATTATCCCAAAAAGTTGTCATTCTGAACCCCCAGATAAAGGAAGATCTTTATTTAAATGAAGATGACATCACTTAACACAGTCATTCT
>CAZCLJ010000106.1:0-13940 GCA_964499465.1 uncultured Hyphomicrobiales bacterium | reverse complement strand
TTTTTTTGGAGTGAAGTTTTTTTTGATAAATACGAGATTTATTTCACCCCACCCTAACGGGATAAGCACAGTCAAGCGTTATTACTGTTACAAATATATAATTCCTACGGAATAAATTTCATATTCAACGAATCATCAATTCAACAATTCAACATCTCAACAATCAACATCTCAACAATTCAACAATTCAACAATTCAACAATTCAACAATTCAACATCTCAACAAATCAACAATTCAACATCTCAACAAATCAACAATTCAACAATTCAACAATTCAACAATTCAACATCTCAACAATTAAGCAATAAATACTAAACTACTTCGTTAATTTATTAATATGTTGTAAATCTTTATGAAAGAAATAAATGAAATATAGAATTCTTATAGCTACCCTGATTTTTGCTATTTCTGTTAATATTACTTCGGCTAAAGAATCAATTATTTTTAATGCTGCCAAAAAAGAACTGAAGCGTTCAATGAGCGAACTCAAACAGGAAAATGCTCCTCCGCTATATTATATCTCTTATGCAATTGTTGAAAAGAAGAGCAGTTCCGTCAATGCAGTTTTCGGTAAAATCAAATCAGCAAAAAGTGAGCATAGCCGCGTTTTAGACATTGATTTGCGTATTGGAGACAATAAATTTGACAATACCCACATTATCCGCGGCGACCAGTTCCAATTTGGTGGTTTTAGAAGTTCTTCAAATTTGCCGGTTGAAGATGATGAAGAAAGTATTCGTTCTGCAATGTGGTTTATAACAGATAAAGCATACAAAAATGCTATTGAACGTTACGAAAAAGCATATTCTAACCGCGCTGTGAAAGTGCAGGAAGAAGACACATCTGCAGATTTTTCAAAAGAACCTCCTGTAAAGTTTAGTTCTGAAATAAAGGAATTTAAAATTGATACTGCAAGCTGGAAAACTAAAGCAAGACGAATTTCTTCGCTATTTGCAAGTGAAAACTGGCTCTTCGATGGCTCTTTTACTATTTCAGGTCTTTCAACTATTAAATACTTTATTAATTCAGATGGCTCTGAAATACAACTATTCGAGCCATATTTTAGAATAATAATTTCTGCTTTCACAAAAGCCGAAGACGGAATGACTTTGCCACTAACCAAAACGTATTTTGCCTTTTCTCCAGACGAGCTACCAAACGATGAACTTTTGGAAAAAGATGCAAAAGATATGATAAGGTTGCTAAAAGAGATGAGAAACGCAGAACTTATGAAGACGTTTTCTGGTCCGGCTATTCTTTCAGGTGAAGCGGCAGGGGTATTTTTCCACGAAATATTCGGTCATCGCGTTGAAGGACACAGGCAGAAAGACCCAAATTCCAGTCAAACCTTTAAAAACTTTATAGACAAGAAAATTTTACCCGATTTTATCGACGTTATTTTTGACCCAACAATCAACTCTTTAAAAGGAAATCCGCTTTCAGGTTTTTATATGTATGATGATGAAGGCGTTCGCAGTCAAAAAGTTGTTACAGTAGAAAACGGAATATTCAAAAACTTTTTGATGTCTCGTTCACCAATAGAGAATTTCACTAACTCAAACGGACACGGAAGAAAGAATCCGGGCTACGATGCAGTTTCCCGCCAGTCCAATTTGATTGTGTCGGCAAAAGAAACTGTTTCGGCAAGCACTTTGAAAGATAAATTAAGAGAGGAATGTAAAAAGCAGGAAAAGGAATACGGCTTGTATTTTGAGAAAGTGCAGGGTGGCTTCACTTTCACTGGCACTACGGTTCCAAATTCCTTTAACGTTACTCCAATACTTGTTTATAAGGTTTATGCTGATGGCAGAGCTGACGAAATGGTGCGTGGCGTTGATTTGATTGGCACTCCGCTTACAACTTTTGCAAATATAATTGCTGCAGGCGATGACCTCGGAGTGTTTAACGGAATGTGTGGTGCAGAAAGCGGTTATATACCTGTTTCGGCTTGCTCACCCAGTTTGCTCGTTTCTCTAATTGAAGTGCAGCGTAAATCGAAATCGCAGGCAAAACCACCGGTGCTTCCAGCGCCAGTTGGCTCAAAAGGAGATTAGAGGTGGAGAAGTCATCGTATGACTTTAAGTCATACGATGACTTTATAAGGACAATTTATTGATGAAAAAGAACTTTTTAATTTTTAAAATCGTAAAAAAGCAATAATTACAAAACTCCAGCCCCCATAAAGAAAATAAAGGAGTTAAAAGATTTGCCCCGAAAAATAAATGAATATATTATAGCAAAAATATATCATTCTCAACCCACTGATAAAAGAAATACTTTATTTAAATAGAGATGAAATAAAGTTTAGATAGATTAGAAAGATTTTATTTTTTTTATTTGGATTGTATTTATTTTCTTTATAATTTTGTAGAATGTAAAACGATATTAGTCGAATAACATAAATAAAAAAATAAAATGGCAAGATTAAAGAAAACCGAAGATGAAATAAAAACTGAAATAATAGAAGCAGCAAGGCATTTGTTTATGAAGTATGGTTTTTTTAAAACTACTATGGAAGACATTGCTAAAGCCGTAAAAAAAGGTAAAAGCACCCTCTATTATTACTATAAATCCAAAGATGAAGTATTTTTAGATGTAATTAATCAGGTGGCAAAATCCTTGCTATTCAATATCAGAGAAAAAGTAAATCAAATAAGTTCTGCTTCAGAAAAATTGCTGGGATATTTTGAGATATTAATCGAAGAAGTAAGGGGAGTTCTTGATTTATACCGACTTATTCTTGAAGAGCTAAAAGATAATGATTATTTATCAAAAAATATTGACCGTCTGTTCTATGAAAAAGATATTGAATTTCTCGAAAGCATACTTGTATTTGGTATTAACAGAAAAGAGTTCCTTTCGCTTGATTCAAGCAATACCAAAAACTTAGCCGAACTTCTCATTACTATCAACCGCGACCTTATTTCTAATTACCTGTTAAAAGACAAAAGAATCGAATGGGAGCAATCGGTCAGATTTTTAAGCAGTATTATTTTAAGGGGAATAAGATAAATTGCATTTTTTTTGCAACAAATTCGACCAATATACGTTATTAGTTTTGTATTTGATTGAAAAATGGAAAAAGATGAAATGTAAATAAGGTAATAAAATTAAAATACATTTGATAAAGAACTTTATTTAAATGAAGATGGCATAAGATAAAGATGTCCTACATCTGCAAGATGTAGGACATCTGGTTCAAGAACTTTTGTAAAGTTTTGTAGGATAAAAATAGCAATGTCATTGGTAAACGAAGTGAGGAATCTCACAAGTCATTGCTACCACAAAGATTGAGATTCAGAAATAGTGGTTTTTCAGTCATACTATCAACAAGTTGATAGTATGACAATAAAAATGAAAAAAGCTACAAGTTCTCTTTCCCAAGTGCAACTTGGGAAAGAGTGAAATAGCTACTGGTTCTCCTTCCCAAGTTGCACTTGGGAAGGCAATTTTTATAAAAGCTATGCTTATACTTTTTATTCATAAGGTAAAAATGTAAAGCATAGCTTTAAAGAAATCATACTTCCCAAGTGCAACTTGGGAAGGAGTGAAATTCTTATTCCCCTCTCTAGAGGGGAATAAGAAAATTTAGTAATAAAATATTTTAAAATATATTCGACTAAAATACGATAAATGTTCAATATTCATAAATTAGGGAAAATTATGAACTTACAAAAATTAAAAATACTGGGAGCAGTTTTCTTAAGTTTGCTCGTCATTCAGAGTTGCAATAGAAGCCATTCTGAAACTCTTTCCGAAAGAGATATAAAAATATTTCCGGTAAATATTGCTGAAGTTACTATTGATACCAGCATTAATTCTAATTATTATATTGGAAACGTAGAAGCATCGCTTACCGTTCCACTAAATTTTTCAATGCCCGGAACTGTCGAAAAAGTATATGTTTCAGAAGGGCAGTTCGTTTCGAAAGGAACGGTTCTGGCAGAAATGAATAACGAATCGGCAAAAAGCAGCTTAAAAATGACTGAAGCAATGGAAAAGCAAGCCCGTGACGCTTATGAACGCTTAACGAAGGTATACAAAGAAGGCAGTTTGCCAGAAATTAAATATATTGATATTGAATCGAAATTACAGCAAGCAGAATCTTCTGTTGAAATGGCTCGAAAAAATCTGAAGGATTGCATTTTAAAAGCTCCAATAAGTGCAATGGTCGGAAAAAAGAACGTTGAACCTGGTTCAAATTCATTGCTTGCTGGCTCTGCTTTCACTCTTTATAAAATTGATGAAGTGCTAATTAAAGTGCCGGTGCAGGAAAATGAAATTTCTAAAATAAAAAAAGGGGAGCAAGCAAAAATTCTTGTTCCGGCATTAGACAATCAGGAATTTAACGGAACAATTCAGGAAATTGGCGTTGTTTCAAGTCCCATTTCTCATACTTACGACATAAAAATTAAAATTCAGAACCAAAATATTTTGCTAAAACCCGGTATGGTTTGCAATGTCTATCTAAAATCCAATTCAAATAACGGCACAATTTCAGTTCCCAGCAATGCAGTTGTTAGCCAAAACAAGAAAAATTATGTTTATCTAATTAATAGTAATAACAGCGTTACAAAGCAGGAAGTAAGCGTTGGAGCATATCAGGGAAATAATATTATAATTCGAAGCGGACTTGACGCCGGCAATAAAATCGTTATTGCTGGTCAGCAAAAACTGTTCGATGGTGCTTCTATTGTAGTAAATCAATAAAGGAAACGGCAAAAGATGAAGAAAAAATTTAATATAATAGAATCAGCAATAAAATATAAGCAAATAACGCTTTTAATTACTGCTATTCTAATGATATACGGAATATACTCCCTTGTAGTAATGCCACGTCAGGAATTTCCAGATTTCACAATTCGTCAGGGGGTTATTGTTGCTGCTATGCCCGGCGCGACATCGGAGGAAATGGAAAACCAAATCGCACAGCCAATTGAAGATTATCTTTTCACATTTAAAGAAGTTAATAAAAAGAAGACATATTCGCAATCTAAAGATGGTATAACTTACTTTTTCGTTGAAATTAACGACAATGTAAAAAATCCACCTGATTTCTGGGCAAAAATCAAGCACGGACTTAATGTTCTAAAAGCTAAGCTACCAAAGGATTTATACGATATTTTTGTTAATGATGACTTTGGTAATACCTCGGCAATGTTGATTAGCTTGGAATCGGATACTAAAAGTTACAAAGAACTTAACGATATTATGAAGGGTTTGGAAGCCCGCTTGCGTCAAAATGAAGCTGTTTCTAAACTAAATCGCGTTGGAATGCAAAACGAGGTAATTAATATTTATTTGCAGCCGGAAAAAATGTCATATTACGGCGTTAAACCGATGATGATTATGATGTCGTTCCAATCGGACGGCGCAATTACCTATGCTGGAAAAATCAAAGACAATACTATTGAGATGCCCGTCCACTTTTCATCTAAATTTAAAAGTATCGAAGATATAAGCGAGCAAATTATTTTTAATGACCCCGTTACTGGTGCCGTTGTCCGTGTTAAAGATATTGCTTACGTTAAACGCGAAATGAAAGAGCCGGACAGCTATATTACGAACAACCAAACGAAGTGCCTGATTCTTTCAATTGAAATGCTTATTGGAAACAATATCGTGGATTTCGGGCGTGAAGTAAAAGAAGTTATTGATAATTATGAAAAAGAATTACCGAGCGATGTAAAAATTACACGAATAGTGAATCAGGCAGAAATAGTTGGAAATTCCATAGAGTTCTTCTTGAAAGAATTTGGAATTGCAATTCTTTCAGTTATTCTCGTTACAATGCTTTTGCTACCATTCAGGGTTTCCTCAGTTGCTGCTGCAACAATTCCAATCGCAATACTCATTTCAATAGGTGTAATGTATATGATTGGAATGCAGCTTGATACGGTTACGCTTGCCGCATTAATCGCGGTGCTTGGAATGGTGGTGGATAATTCCATTGTTATAATAGATAATTACGTAGAAAAATTAGACCACAAAATTAGTCCTTACGAAGCTGCTATAAGCAGTGTGAAAGAATTATTCCTGCCGGTTTTTACAGCAACACTTGCAATTCTTTCCTGTTTCACCCCAATTATGTTCTTTATGAGTGGCGTTGGAAAAGACTTTATTGGCAGTTTCCCAGTATCAGTTGCTATCGCTTTGGGAGCTTCAATTCTGGTTTCTGCTTTGCTTGTTCCTTATTTATGCTATACTTTAATAAAAAAAGGAATAAAAGTAGAACAAAGCAGCGATGAGAAGAAAAAATTCAATATTTTGGACACAATGCAAAAATCTTATAATTTTTTATTAGACAAAGCATTTAAATTTCCAAAATTTACGATTGCCGGCGGCGTGCTTTCTATTGTTGTCGGTGTAATTTTAGTTGCATTCGCAGACAGAGAACTTTTCCCTAAAATGGACAGGAACCAGTTCGCAGTAGAAATATATTTGCCTGAAGGAGCTACTTTAAACAAAACAGACAGCATTGTAAAAGAATTAGAAACTGTTTTACTGAAAGACAAGAGAGTAACCAACGTATGTTCTTTTGTTGGAGGAAGCTCGCCGCGTTTCCACACTCTTTATGCTCCGAATATGCCATCGAAAAATTATGCTCAAATGGTTGTAAATACAGTTTCAAATGAAAAAACAGTTGAAATAATTGATGATTACTATGAAAAGTATGCAAATATTTATCCGGAAGCACATATAAAATTTAAGCAAATTGATTTCAATGTTAGCAAAGGACCTATTGAAATACGTGTTTCCGGCGACAGCATTAATCAAATCAAAGAGGTAGCAGAGCAAATCTCTGATATTTTCAGAAAAGATGAAAGAGTAACCTGGGTAAGAGACGACTTCCTTGAAGCAGTGCAAAGTGTGAAATTTGAATTGAATAACGTTGAAGCTTCTCGGCTTGGGCTTTTGAATTTAGATTTGTCAACTTCTTTCATCATTGCTGAAAGCGGTTTGCCAGTAACTAAAATCTATGAAGACGATTATCCAATCGGTGTTCAGCTAAAAAAACAAAAAGATGAAGTAGAAAAAGATTTTTCGCTTAACGATATGTATATCCCAACAATACTTACTTCAAATCATATTCCTCTCCGTTCAATAGCAACAGCAAAGCCGCAATGGACAGAGGGACAAATCGTAAGACGCAACGGAATCAGGACAATAGCAGTTATGGTTGATGTTAAAAGATACATTTTCGCATCTGATGTTCTGAAAGACAATATGAAAAAAGTGGACGAGCTATCTCTTCCCTCAAATGTCAAGTTAAGTTTTGGTGGGGAAAAAGATGGTGAAAATGAACAATACCCGGCTCTTGCAAAAGCATTAATAATCGGTATTGTGATGGTTTTCTTTATTTTACTTTTACAGTTTAAAAGCATTAAAACTTCTGTTCTCATTATGGCAACTATTCCATTAAGCTTGCTTGGTGCCGACATCGGACTACTTGTTATGGGCTATCCATTCGGTTTCACTGCTTTCTTCGGTATAATTAGCTTATCTGGAATGGTGGTTCGAAACGGAATTATTCTAATTGATTATGCTGTTTCACTGCTTCGGGACAATCCAAATATGACTGTAAAAGAAGCTGCTATTGCAGCTGGAAGACGCAGATTAAGACCAATCTTTCTAACGTCATCTGCCGCTGCTGTTGGACTTGTTCCTATGATGCTTAGCGGTTCATCTCTTTGGGGACCATTCGCTTCTGTAATTTCATTCGGAATTCTTGTCTCTATGGTGCTTACTTTGTTAGTTCTGCCAGTACTTTACTGGCTCATTTACAGGAAAAGAGACAGAAAAAATAATCAAGTTGAGTTGGAAGGAGAATCTATATGAAATTAAGAAAATTATCCGTTTATATTTTATTGCTAATATTCAGCAGTGTAGTTGCTTTTTCGCAGAATAGCCAATATACCTTGCAGCAATGCAAAGAATTAGCACTGAAAAATAATGCAAAAATTCAGAAATCGCAATTAGAAATTAACGCAGCGAATGAAACGAAATCTGCCGCTTATACTAAATATTTTCCAACAGTTTCAGCATCTTTAATTGGTATGCAGGCAGCAGATTTTTTAGTAAATATGGAACAAAAAGGCGGTAATCTTCCTGTTTATGATGGAAATCCGGTTAATATACCAAAAGCAACACAATTTGCGTATTTTCCTTCTTCAAAAATTGAAGTGCTTGATAATCTTTTGGTCGGCAATCTTACGATTATGCAGCCAATTTATGCCGGTGGCAGAATTAGAAAAGGTAATGAATTAGCTTCACTTGCAGTTGATATAAACAATGACAAATTAAATATAGAAAAATACTCTGTTCTCGAAAAAACAGAAGATTTATACTGGAAATTAGTTTCTACAAAGCAAAAAGTAATTACATTAATTTCTTATATTGAGTTTTTAGATATTTTATACAAAGATGTAAATTCTGCATATAACGCTGGACTTGTTGATAAAAGCAATGTCTTGAAAGTTTCTATTAAGCAAAATGAATTGAAAATAAATAAAATTCAGTTGCAAAATGGTTTGGATATGCTTAGCGAAGCACTCTGCCAACACATCGGAATTGCTTTCGATAAAAATTTCAATCCAATAGATACTTTGATTGACATTCAGCAGCCAGAGTTTTATTTCAAAGATACAGAAACAGGTGTAGCCAGCAGATACGAAATGAATTTACTCGAAAATGCAAAGAAAGCTGCTGAATTGCAAACTGATTTGGAGAGGGGTGAATTTTTACCTCAGGTCGCTGTCGGCGCCGTGCTTATGGGAATGAATGTTATGGAAAAAACAAGCTATAATGCTCTTTTAGTTGGAACTGTTAGTATTCCAATTTCTGGCTGGTGGGAAGCATCTCATAAAATCGAAGAAAAGAAAATTCAGGAAGAAATAACAAGTATTACCAAAAAAGAAACCTCTGAACTGCTTTCTCTTCAAATTAGTCAAGCATGGAAATCGCTTTCTGAAGCATACAAAAACATAGAACTCGGCAACATTATGATTGAAGAAGCAAAAGAGAATTTCAAAGTAGTCGAATCTAACTACAAATCCGGCGTAGTCGCTCTTTCCGATTTTCTTGAAGCAAAAGCTATGCTTCAAAAATCACAGGACCAGTTAATCGAATTTAAAACCAACTATAAATATTTAACTACTAAATATTTGCAGGCGGTAGGGAATTATTAATTGTTAATTGTTAGAGAGATATGTTCTTTGAAAATAAGTTTGTGGGGAGTTCTAAAATTGTCATTCTGAAGCGCAGCGAAGAATCTCACAAGTTATTGCTACCAAAGTTTTAAAGATAAAGATATCCTACATCTGCAAGATGTAGGACATCTGGTTTAAGAACTTTTACATAGTTTTTCAGAGTAAAATCAAAGATGTCATTGGTAATCACAGGGAAGAATCTTACAAACCAATGTTATCATAGAAATAGAGATTCTTTGCAAAATATTCAAATTTTGAGAAGTATCCAACCATCTGGTTAATTGAACTGTGCTTTTATTTTCAATTACAGAAAAAAATATTTTAATTATTTTTTAACAATTTAACAACTTATTCGTATATAAATTAAAGAGAAACATAATTATAATGAGAATAATTATCTCAAAATCAATTTAAATTTCTCTTGTATAACTTATAAAATAATTTTAATTTTGAACCATTAGGTTTAACTATATGGTTAAAACTAATGATTATATAAAAAGCGATAATTGATTTTCTTTTTTTTAATAATATTATTTTAAAATTTGCTTGTGTAAAGGTTACGCAAGTTTTAATCAATAATTTAAGGAGGAGTTATGAAAAAGTTCAGTTTGCTAATACTTTTAGCTTTATTATCTATATTTGCAAGCCAGCAGGTATTTGCTGAAGGTGGATTAAAGGATAATGTTGGAATTTCACTTTATGGTGGATTAGGTATTCCAATTAACGGTGAATACAGTTCTGATTTAAAATCGACTGATATGCTTAATTTAGGTCCTCAGTTCGGTTTGGGAGTTAGCTATTTCTTCACTGAGCAAATAGGAATTGAAGCAATGGTGAATTATGGTTTCAACTTCTATAAAGATAATTATAAAACTCCGGGGAAAGAACCTGTTCTAACGAATATGGCTGTTTCATTAAATGGAGTTTATTACTTTAATGAAATGGTTATGGAAGATTTAATAAGGCCTTTTGCAAGGGCTGGAATTGGTCTTTATAACTGGGCTTATAGAGAAGATGGAGTTGGTGGTGATGTAATCAAACCGGTTAGTGAAGAATTAAAAGGAACAAGCTTTGGCTTCAATGTCGGAGCCGGTGTCGATTGTAAATTGCTTGATAATATGTCTGTTGGGCTTCTGTTGGATTACAATATGTATTTCCCAAAAGATGAAGATAAATTTGGTTCTAGTTTCGGAGAACAAGGATATTTATCACCACAAATAAAAATTTCTTATTATATCCCTACTAAGTAATTGTTTCATAAACAAATATAGATAAGAGATAACATAAAAGCTGCATCACTTATGGTGCAGCTTTTTTATAATCAGATATTCATCTCAAATTAAAATAATAAAGGAGTTAGGAGATTATGTCCGTAAAGAACAAATTCGCAGTTAGCAATTAATATTTTCAGAACTCCTTACCCCTCGTAGTTTGGTATTTCGCAATCTTGTCATTCCGAACCCCCTGATAAAGCAAACCCTTTATTTAAATGGAGATGACATAAGTAAAAGTGTAATTCTGAAACAGTGCTTTTCAGTCATACTATCAGCAAGCTGATAGCATGACAAGAGATAAGTCATGCTATCAACTTGTTGATAGTATGACTGAGAAAAGATGTCATTGGTAACGAAGTGAGGAATCTCACAAGTCATTGATACCACAGAGTTTTAGATTCCTCACTTTGTTTCGGAATGACACCTTTTCTGTATAATTTGCGAAATTATTCTTTACGAGGCAAATCTTCTATCTCCTTTATTTTCGTTATGGAGTCTGGAGTTCTGATATTGCATTACTTGTTAGTGGTTTGGTATAATAAATAAGTAATCAATTTACGAACAAGAATGTTAGCTCTACTAAGCCATTTAAAATCAAGTAGGTCAAACATCCTTTTGGGACAAGTATTCGTAATAATTCTTACTTATTAGACAACCTCATTTTATAATTAAATTTTTTTTAAAACTCTTCTGTTATAATTATATTCTCAAAATATTATAAAAATACATTTTTATTTAATAAATTGCATTTTTTTTAAATTAAATAACAAAATAGATGAAACCAAAAATCTTAAATTTAAAAGAGAAAAAATTGGTGGGGAAAAAATTAACTATGAGCATCGCTGATAATAAAGTAAAAGAACTTTGGAGTAGCTTTATTCCCAGAAGAAATGAAATAACAAAAAAACTAACTGATGATTTTATTTCTCTTTCTGTTTATAATCCATCATATTTTTTGGATTTTAAACCAACAAACGAATTTGAAAAGTGGGCAACTGTTGAAGTATCTGATTTTACAAATGTACCTAACGGATTAGAAAAATTAACGTTGCCTGATGGTCTTTATGCTGTTTTTGAATATAAAGGTTTGAGCAATTGTATTAGTATTTTTCAACATATCTTTTGTGTTTGGCTGCCTAAATCAGAATATTTATTAGATAACAGGCCGCACTTTGAAGTTTTGAGTGAAAAATATAAAAATAACGACCCAAACTCAGAGGAAGAAATTTGGATTCCGATTAAGTTAAAATAGTGTTAAAAAAATTTAGTAATAACGACTTTTATTTGCGTGTTATTCCTAAGCCATTTCAACTTTCGCAAAGTTAAGAAACTTTACGAAAGCAATAGAGTAAAGTCATACTATCAACTTGTTGATAGTATGACTGGAAAAAAATAATAAAATTATATCAAACTCAATAACAACATATTAACTACGATTTCTGTAATAACCTTTCTGGGGTTTATTACTTTTCTGCATTTAATAAACGGAGAAGTGCAGCCGGGCAACGAAGGGCATTTTGCAATTCAAACACATAATTGCATTAAGTTCGGCTTGTCTTATGAAAAAGCTATACATCTAAATGCTTCACCGGATAATTCCCCAATTTCCATTGTTACGATGGCAGCTTCTTTTAAGTTGTTTGGCGAAACTACATTTGCAATACGTTTTTTTACAGCACTATGCTCAATTGTCTCTCTCGTTTTTGTTTATCTGCTGGCAAGACGCTTGGTTAATGAAGAAACTGCTTCTATTGCCATTTTGCTTACATTTGGAACAGAAAGCTGGAATTTATTTTCACGGCAGGCAAATTCAGAACTGCCTTTATTATGCTTTGCTTTAATTGCTTTCTGGTCGATTTTAAAAATCACAGAAACAAACCTTATAAAAGCAAAAATATTATATTTATTCATTTATATTGTTTCATTTTTTCTATGTCTGCTCACTAAATTGAACACTGCTTTCATTCCACTGCTTTTCATTATACCCCTTTTCTTTTCAAAATCGCACTGGAAAAATGTTATTGCATTGTTAATTAGCTCTGCTATTTCAATCGCTTCATTTTTTCTATTGTTTAATTATGCTTTTCAAATAGCTCCCAGTATCATTTTATCTACATTAACAAATTATTCAATAAATTTCGATTTAAAAGACTTCTTTGCTGGAATAAATCAACTAATTATAAACAATGCCGTTTCGATTATTCCAATTATCTTTTTCATTCTTTTCATTTTCAATCGAAAAAATTTAAGTTTAGAAAGCAGTTTAACTTTCAAAATACTTACGTTTTGGTTTATTGCAGCGTTCCTAATATTTTCTATATTTTCGTTTATTGGAACAAATGAACAACTTTATTTTATTCTTCCAGCAATCATACTTGCAGTATATTTTTTCGAGCATTTCAGTTCTATTTTCAAACGGAATGCCCAAAAATCTCTTTTCATCTCATTTTTAATTTTGAGTGCTGTTTGGTCTTATCTAATCTTTTTCCGTTTTTCAATTAATGATTATTTTTTATTAAATAAAAATCTACCGTTATTTTCAATTTTGCTTATTATGATATTAACCGTTGTCTTCATAATTCCTTTTCTGCTAACTAACAAAAGCGAGGAATTTCTTTCAAAAACGTTTAAATCAGTTTTTTACATTGTTCTTTATGCAGTAATGCTGAAAGCAATTATATTCAATTCATTTTATCCGGTAGGAAATTCTGCTGGAGCTGTTTCAGTTGCGACCTATATTGAACGCACAACTCCAAGCCGTTTCATTTATCTTTATCACAACTCCAAGCCGGCGGATTCACTCAACACTCAACTTGCCTGGTATTTGAATCAACTTTCTGATAACGGCGGAAAGAAAAAAGCATATAAACCAATTCCTTTGAATAAGGAAAAGTTAGTTCTAAGAGATGTTTTTGATTTGAATGAATTTAAAGAGGATATTATTGTTTATTATATTTCAGATGATATGCTGCTTTCTCTTTCAATTTTCAATGAATTGATTGAAACAAGGGAGTTGCTTCTTCAAACAAAGAATTATCTTGTTTTCAGCAAAGTAGTAAGAGGAGCGACGAACTATGTTTTTGTGTAACTCAACTTTCCTAAATGACAGATAAAAGTAAATATAGAGTAGTAATGCATTACAAACAGGATAATATGTAAAATTTCTTGAAAAACACTACTTTTGCTTATAAAACCTTTTTACACCTCCCCTGCCCCTCCTTATTAGGAGGGGAATAAGAACAGTTCTATGTTTTAGCGTTCCCCTCCTAACAAGGAGGGGCAGGGGAGGTGTAAATTCAGTACTCCTGATGCCTCGTAGTTTGTTGTTTCGCATTTTTTATTATAAGAAGTTAAATTTCAGAAATCCAGACTCCATAACGAAAATAAAGGAGTTAGAAGAATTGCCTCGTAAAGAACAATTGCGCAAATTATAACAAAAAGTATGTCATTCTGAGG
>CAZCLJ010000105.1:0-13990 GCA_964499465.1 uncultured Hyphomicrobiales bacterium | reverse complement strand
TAAAAAAACTAAGTTTTTTCTCTAATTTTTATTAAATTCTAAAATCGTTACTGAGGCTATTCATCCGATGACTGGGAAGTCATCGGATGAATTATTCAGGTTAAAACCTTATTTTTTTTGAAAACCTTAGTAGCAATAAGCACAAAAATCAATAAACCTTATTAGCTTATTTTTCATTTACATTCTCACAAAAATTTGATAAGAAGTATGTCATCTCCATTAAAATTAAGCACTTGCTTAATAAGAGGGTTGCCAATGACATCTTTACGCTTGTCTGTCATTCTGAACGAAGTGAAGAATCTCAAGTTCTGTGGTAGCAATGAGTTGTGAGATTCTTCCCTTCGTTCAGAATGACAGGATAAAATTATGTCATCTCCATTTAAATAGAGGTCTTCCTTTATCGTGGGGTTCGGAATTACAGTTGAAATCGAATTATTATAACTCTCCTGACATTATTCTTCCCATACAATTTTAAGAACTTCTTCAGCTGATTTCTTTGCTGCATCTGGTTTTGCAACTGATTTAGCAATTTTTCCCATCCAGCTTAGAAGTTTGTTATCGCTAATAATATTATGGATAACAGCTTCTAATTCGTCGTTCAAATGTTCGTCTGGGAGCATAACGGCAGCTTTTTTTTCTTCAAGAACTGCAGCATTAAGCTCTTGCTCATTATTAGCAGCAGTAGGAAGCGGAATTAGAATAGAAGGTTTCCCAACAACGCAAAGCTCAGTAACGGTTGTTGCCCCTGAACGCGAAATTACTAAATCGGCAGAAGCATAAGCAGATGCCATATCGTTGATAAAAGGCAGAACAGTTACATTTGCAGGCAACTCCTGAGGTGGTATGTAGTTAGAACCAGTTTGCCAAAGAAACTGAATATCAGAATTAGTAAAGTTAGGTAGAATTTTTTCAATTGCCTGATTGATACTTCTTGCACCCAGACTTCCACCAAAAACAAGAATGGTCTTTTTGTTTGGGTCAAGATTGAATTTAATACGGGCTTCCTGCTGATTAGGCAAGTTGATTAGCTGTCGCCTGATTGGATTGCCCAAACATCTAATTTTTCTTTTAATTGGTTGAGGGAAATAACGTTCACTTTCGTCAAATGCAGTAAAAATTGCTGTTGCTTTTTGCGAAAGGAGGCGGTTTGTTTTTCCCGGAAAAACATTGGATTCCATAAGTATTAGCGGAATATGTTCCTGAGTAGCAGCAATTCCGGCTGGGTAGCTTATATAAGCACCGGCACAAATGCACACATCAATTTTATGTTTACGAATAAGAGAGCGGCATTTAAGAATTGAATTAAATATCTTAATTGGCAAAGTCAAAGTGCTTAATTGGAACATTCCACTAAATCCTTTAACTGGAATTTTGTGGAACTGATAGCCGAGTTCCGGGACAACGCGTGATTCGATTTTTTCGCCATTTCCAACGAATATCGGAATCAGACGACCATTTAGGAGGGTTTGCAATTCTTCCACAACTGCGAGTGCTGGGAATAAATGACCGCCAGTACCACCAGCGGCGACTAATACTTTTAGTTTTCTTGTTGCGTCCATTTTATTTTACTTCTTCAAGTGTAATTTCAAAAATTAGAGGCCATAGCTTACCTGTTACAAATAATCTGTTCGTTTTCTTATCAAAAGCTATACCATTAAGCACATCTATTTTTCTGTTTTTATCGAAATATTCAAGTAAATCGGAAAGGTCTATCCAAGCTGTAACATTTCCGTTATTCGGGTCAATTTTAATTATATTATTTGTCATCCAAATATTTGCCCAGATTTCGCCATTTATATATTCAAGTTCATTCAAATTCTGAATTGGTCTGTTATTGTCCTGAACGTTTAATGCTCTTAATATCTGGAAGTCCTCGGGGTTTAGAAAGCGTAAATTGTTTGTCCCATCACTCATAATTAAGGCATTTCCATCAAAAGCAAGTCCCCACCCCTCACCGTAATAATCGAATGACCCGATTTGTTCAAATGTTTTTAAATCATAAACAAGGCAAATATTCGTTTCCCATGTAAGCATATATATTTTGTTACCAACAATTGCAATACCCTCAGCAAAATAATTACCCGGGATTTTAATTGATTTTAACACTTTGTTTCTTTCTAAATCCATTTTCTTTAAAGTCGAAAAAAATTTCAATCCGGTGCTTTCGTATAAAAAATCATTATGACAAATCAATCCTTGAGTGAAAGCAGATGTATCGTGCGGAAAAGTTCTTACTACTTTTGCTTTGTAATGCTTCGTTGTCGAAGGATTTTCTTTTTTTTCCTGTTGGCTGTTATTGGCAAGATTGTTATTGCTTTGCTCTATGCTGGACGTAGAATTTTTCTTAAAAGTGCTATCATCTTGCTTCTTGCTGCAACCAGTAAGCAATAACGGGAAAATAATTAGAACTAATACATTTTGAACTAAAAAAAATAATTTGATTTTCATAACAAGTATTTAATATTTTTTATTTTTGTCGTTGAACTATATGAAAGTTAATATTTTCTTCATTTTTATTAGATGAGAGAAGTTGATATCTAATGGATATTATATTCATCAAAACTCTTTAAGCCATACGATAAACAAGTTGATAGTATGGCTATGAAGAACATCTAACCCAGCTTTAAGCCATTGGTTGCGTAGAAGTTGAATTCTTCCATTTCTTTTAGGAAAATCAAAAAATATATTTATATTCATTATGAATTATATATCAGTATATTATTTTTTCCTGAAGCAATTGACGAATATACTATATGCAATATTTCATTTAATTTATGGCAATCAACTTGTTGGCTTTCGGCTATTAATCTTTAATCATTGCACTTAGCCTGAATAATTCATCCGATGACTTCCCAGTCATCGGATGAATAGCATCAGTAACGATTTTAGAATTTACTAAAAATTAGAGAAAAAACTTAGTTTTTTACAGAATATTAAGCAAACCATTTATAATCAATAACTACAGAATATTTTTTTAAAATTTATGAATAATATAGGTTAGAAGATTTGCCTCGTATAGAAAAATTTCGCTCTTAAACTCATAGTAAAATATGGATTTACTCTATTTATTAGAATATCTCCTAAATTTATCTGTGAGTTATAAGTATGCTTTTTTGTGAAATTACATTTTTTTAAATATCAGTCCTATCTTATACCAAACCGCTAACAAATAGTGCAAAATCATAATGTCATTTCGAAACGAAGTGAGAAATCTCAAAGTCTGTGTTAGCAAGAAGTTGTGAGATTCTTCGCTGCGCATCAGAATGACAGATTATATTACCATTATTGTTAGAAGTTTGGTATTAATTACTTCACAATTACAAATTTTTCTCATCATAATCCCCATTTCAATGAAATATAAACAAGTTGGCAAAATTCGAAATAACAATCTTTGCTTACATTAGTAATTCGTAATTAAAACAAAATCATTAATAGTTTAAACCAAAAGCCCAAAGCGGTATTACGTTTCTATAACCAAATTCAATGTCATCTTTAACTAAAAATGATTTACCGTCATTTTCAATCTGGTGCTGTTTTTTACTTTTTCCACCCAGTTCAAAAATATAACCATTAACAACAAAATCCGCTTTTTTTGAAGCAATTATTTCATTCTTTACGCTCATCTGATTAAAGAAGAAAGTTTCACGCAGGTTTCCAACATCTGATTTATCCCCAACCAGATTATAAGTTATATTAGTATTATCCAAATATACTTTATCTACTTTTCCCAAACCACGCAAACCACTTGTTTCACTTCTCAATTGCCCAATCAAACCAGCTTGCTCCATATAAAAGAAATAGTCATCAAGTGAATTTCTGCTAACGTTAATTAATTCAGCTATTTTAGTAAAATTTGGTTTAAATGGAACACTTTCTGCAATTATCGAAAGGAGGCGTTTTAGTTTACGACTTGTTCCCACATTCAAATTAGCATATTGAGGTATGTCAGATTCCAAGGTTTGAACAATCATTTGCCCAAGGCGTAGATTCATTTCATCTTCAAGCCCAAATGGATAATATCCCCGTTTTAAATAATCTTTAAAAAGTGGTAAAGGATGTTGGATATCTGCAAGTTTAACTTCATTGTTGATTATTTGCTCTAATGTAAAAACCTCAGTATCAAAATTATGAAAAAGTTTTAAAAATTCACGAAAAGAAAGTCCACGCAACTTGTAAATAATTGCCCGGCGACTTAAATCAGATGAACCTTTTAAAATATCAAGAAGAGATGAGCCGGTAAAAACAACTTTTAAGGTAGGAAATGAATCATATATGTTTTTTAGCTCTTGAGACCAATTCTCATATTTATGAATTTCATCAATAAAGAGATACTCACCGTCATTTTTATAAAAATTACCTGCTAAATCAATTAACCTGTTTTCGCTAAAATACATATCGTCTGCAAATACAAACAATGTGTTTTTATTGCTAAGGTATTCTTTTATATATTGCAAAATCATTGTTGTTTTGCCTACACCACGCGGTCCGACAATACCAACCATTCTGCTTTCCCATGATACTTTATCATACAAATAACGTTTAAATGCTAAATTTGTATTTCTTAAAAGTGTTCCAAATTTCTGATAAAGCATTTCCATAATAAATTAATGATGATAATTTCTAAAAGAATGTAAACGCACAACGAAATGATATATTTTAAAGAATAATGCTCATTAGATAGTGCAAAATTCAAATAATAATTTCAATTTACTTCTACTTTACTACAATAAATTTTTGCCTATAATTTCCAATTTGGATGAAATACAAGCCAGCAGGAAGATGAGAAATATTGTATAATATGTTACATAAATATTCGTCATTTTTATTGAAATTTTTACATAAAGGAGAGGATATGATAACCTTTAAAATTGAACCGGACGGCAATGAATTCCATGCTTGGGCACCGGAGCTTCCTGGATGCCATACTCATGGAAAAACAATATCAGAAGCTATGCAAAATTTAAAAGATGCAGTTCAACTTTATCTTGATGTAAAAATGGAAGAATCAATTGCCTTACAAACTCTCGAATTTGTATAATGAAACCGAAGGAACTTATCAAGCTATTAAATAAGAATGGATTCCTTTTTGTTCGGCAATCTGGTAGTCATGCAATCTATAAAAAATCAGAAGAAATAATGGTAGTTGTTCCTATTCATAACAGAGATATCCCTTTAGGCACTCTAAATGGAATTTTAAAAGATGCAGGATTAAAATAGTTTTTATTAATCCTTTTGAATATATCCTATTCAAATAATTATATTAATCATTCTTTCCTGAAAAGTTTTTTTATTAGTTTTGCCATATTATTATCTCAACTTTCCTAGTTGATAAAATAAAGTAAATATAGAGTAGTAGCGCATTACAAATAAGATAATATACTTTAATCCATAGAAAATACTACATTTATTAATAGAACCTTTTTACACCTCCCCTGCCCCTCCTTATTAGGAGGGGAATAAGAACTGTTCTGTGTTTTAGCGTTCCCCTCCTAACAAGGAGGGGAAAGGGGAGGTGTATTTTTATCTTTTTGAACACTTAAATAGATTCTTATATTATTCTTATATTACATATACTTACTACTACTAGGAAAGTTGAGTTATTATTTTTGAAAAGGAGATGGCTAAATCTGCCCTTTATCTCTTTCTCATCTCACAACTACAAATTTTTCCAAATGTTTCCCTATTTTAATGAAATATAAACCAACGGGCAGCTTGGAAATATTTATTCTTTGTAGGGGCAAAGCTTGCTTTGCTCACTACGGTCAAAACGCAATTTCCGAAGCTGTTGTATATTATGAGTTCTGTAACCTGAAGCATCGGTTACACTGATAATTCAATTTTTTCCATAGCACGTTTAGATAATTCTTCAATACTTATATCTTCAAATAAAGTTTTACGCCATTTGGTGTAGTCAAAATTTTCTCTATTTATTATCATAAAGAATCTTTCGATTTCAACAACGTCTAATTTTTCAGCAAGAGCATTAAAGCCAACTTGCTTAATAGAATTATCAGTTCTCATCTTTATCCTCAATAAATTGAATAAAATTAATAGGATTTACTATCTGAATATCTTTAATAAAACTAGCTTTTTTGATTATTCCTTTATCGGTTGTAATGAAAAATTCACAATGCGATTCGATAGCGCAAGCTAAATGTAAAGAATCTTTAACACCAAGACCATATTTAGAATATTCATTTGCATTAGAAAGTATTGAATCACTTTCAAATACCATTGTTTTTGATATAGTTTTCCAATTCTGAATTGACTTTCTTCTTTCAAATGAAGGATTTGCAGAATTTTCATATTCGAGAATGTAAGACCAAACCAAATCAATATATTTGTGTTTGACTAAGTTTTGTATAGTTAATTTTGCCTCTGCTTCCAGAAAAACAGTTGTTGAAGTTAAATCATCAAAAGGACGATTAAAGCAACAATTATCAAGATATATCAAACATTTATTCATTATATCATCAAACTAAATTAATATAATACAATTAAGTTAATTGAAGGTTACTGAATATTTTTATTGTGAAATTTCTCACTTCACCACCACAAATTTTCCTTCATAATTCCCAATTCGAACGAAATACAAACCAGCAGGCAAATGTGAAATATCAATGCGTTTGAGAGGTCCTACATCTCCGAGATGTTGGACATCTGTTTTAACTATTTCGCCAAAAGTGTTGTAAATTTTGATTTCATCTGCAGCAGATGTCCGACACTTTGAAAGTGTCGGACATCTTTCAAAATTAATTTCAATATATTCCGAAGCGGGATTGGGATAAATAATTACATCGCTTATATTCTTATGGATTTCTTCAACAGCCAAAGGTTCAATTTTTGTAATTGTCATTTCAACTTTGTCATTAGGTCTGTTTGTTGTTGAATTCCTTGGCACATTGACAATTATATCTGCAATTTCCATACCTTCTATAACTTGACCATAAATAGAATACTGACCGTCTAAATGAGATGCCTTAGCCACACATATAAAGAATTGCGATGTTGCACTATTTATATCTTGTGCCCTTGCTGCTGACAAAGTGCCTCTCTCATGATTTAGTGTGCTAAACTCTGCCGGAACTTTTGTTTGCGATGGGTCGCCATAGCCCCATGTATTTTCGGGCTTATTCTTAGAGTTGGGGTCGCCTCCCTGAATCATAAAATTTGGGATTACACGATGAAAAGCTGTGCCATTATAAAACCCAATCGAAACTAAACTATCGAAATTATGAACATGCTTAGGGGCAACTGCTGGAAACATTTCAATTATCATTTTTCCGATAGAATCTCCTCCGTGAGTTACGGAAATCCTATATCTCGGATTGTCATCGTTTAAAAGGGCAACGGGGCTTACAGAAACAAGCATATTTAGATTCGCCAGAAATAGGATACAGAAAAGTACTAAGTATTTCATAATTCTCTCAATTAAAAGTGAATATTAAATTTGTTATATTAGAAAATAAATTTCATTTTGATAACACAAATATACGAAATATTTATTTCACAACTACAAATTTTCCTTTATAATTTCCAATTTGAATGAAATATAAGCCAGCGTGAAGATGCGAAATATCAATGCGTTTGAGATGTCCAACATCTACGAGATGTTGGACATCCGTTTTAACAATTTCGCCTAAAGCATTATAGATTTTAATTTCATTTGCAGCAGATGTCCAACACTTTGAAAGTGTCGGACATTTTTCAAGATTAATATCAATAAAATCATTTGCTGGATTTGGAAAGATGCCTATTGATTTTTGAAAGGAAGTTTCATTAATTGAATTAATTTTCTGGGCAATCTCGCCTTTCCAAGTTCCACCACCAAAAGTATTTACCCAGAGTATTGATTTATTATGAATGTCCTCAGTAATACGTGTAACATTTGGAAACGGAAATGCAGTATCTGCCTGCAAAGTCAAGCAATTGTCATCAGAAATATAGATGCCGTCAGAAGTTGCAAGGTAATATCTATTAGTATAATATTTAGATTTTGTCAGCCGAAATGCACAATAAGTTTGAAAAATTCTATTCCAATTAGCACCAGCATCATAAGTTTCATACAGTCCGCCTTGCACCTTGCCATTGTTGCAATTTTGGGCGCAAACAAAAATATGATTATTATTTAACTCATCTAACTCAAAAGAAATTGGGTCAGCCCAGGAATGTTCTCCATCTAAATCAATGCTGTTATTTGGTGGGCAGTCTTTCACATTGCTTGAAATGCAAGTCCAATTTTCTCCGTAGTCAGTGGATTTCCACAATCCACCGTCATTTTTAATCTTGCTACCATTGCGAATATATTTTGTTTTAAGTGCATAAACAGTGCCGTCTTGAGCAACTTTTACTTCAAGGATATGAGTATTTGGACCATCATTAGTGGATTCGCCATCACCACAATCCAAACCATTCGATTTTCTACTCCAGGTTTTACCACCGTCTTCGCTTTTCCAGATGCCATTTGACCAAAGAGCTGCATAAATTCTCCTGTTTTCTTTGTCAGACGAATAATCAACAGCAATAGAAGTAACTGGTTTTTCGATTATACCACCAGATTCAACAGCTGTCCAGCTAATTCCAAAGTCAGTAGAATAGCAAATACCTCCATCGCCAGTGCGGTTCCAAGTGTTAAAACTCCAGCCACCGGGAATATCGTGTACTTGTGAAAATCCTCCCCAAAGAATTCCATTTGCAGAATCTAACTCTAAATCATAGTTAGTATTAAACCAATTTGACGGAATTCCGGAATTTGCAGTTGATTTCCAGGTTTTTCCTCTATCAAATGAATATTTACCTCCAATATCAGTATAAGCACAATGAATATGGTTGCTATCAAGCGGGTCAATGAAAGTATCCCAGCAGGAAGTTACTTCTAATCCGACTGATTCCCATTTCTTTCCGGCAGCGACAAGTCCGGTATCTGCAAATTGAGTAAATAAAGGAGACCAGCTGTTTCCAGAGTTAAAAGTAGCAAGGCATCGTCCTGCATCAGTCCAAAGTGCTATTGAAGGATTTTGCTTCGAAATGCAAAAACCTAATGCGGGTCCTCCCCAGCCGCAATTGAAATCTAATGACAGCCAATCACCACTGTTATTGGAAATATCGTCCCAACTGCTATTGCAAAAGAATACAGGTGCAAAGCTATTTCCATTGTCTTTTGAAAGAAATGCAGTTGTTTGATATTTTCCACCACCGGAAGTTGTAACCCAAACATAATTGCCTTCGGCTCTGACAAACCTGAAATCTCCTCTATCGTAATCCAGAGATTTAATCAATACTTCCCAGCTTTCTCCTTTATCCTTTGAGCGAAGCAGTTGAGATTCCTGCAGAACAAACACTTCACTTTCAGTAGCAGCTATTGACACAATATCGCTTTGATTGTCTAATTCCTCAATATTTATTTCATTGAAATTTTCCGCCCTGTCGCTTGAAATCCATACTTGGTTTGAACTGGCAGCCCATACTTCAGTTCCATTTTCAGCAAGGAACATTGCAGCTGGACACACAGCATTGCTATTAAAATTTATGCCATCATTTGAAGTATATACTGTTCCATTGCTTGCCAAAAGAATGAGTGTAAGCGGTTCAGTTCTAATGCATATCATATCAATCATATCTTCAGGAAATTCCCATACTTTTGACCAAGATTTTCCCGTATCTTCTGACATCATAAGCGAGTAACTGCTTTCATCCCACAAAATATTGCCTTGCGTGCAATGGAATGCAGTTGTAAGAGTGTTAGAAGAACTAATGCTGCGAAAATTTAGCAATTCCCAAGATTTACCAGCGTTGGTGCTTCTATAAAGCCCCCCCATATCGCAGGATACGAACATCAAGTCAGAATTGTGATGTGATATTGCAGGAGTGTACATTGCACCGCCGCCGCCAAGTCCGACTGACTGCCAAGTAATTTTTTCAAAAGCATAAGAATTAATTGCTAAAAAAATTATTAGGCAGATAATAAGTAATAACTTCTTCATTTTTTTAACTATTTTTTTTAATATTATATATACCAAGATTTTCTTAGTAAACATATACAAATATACAAAATAGCTAATTAATAATGGCATCTAATCAAGGAAATACTACATTCAGAACTCCTAACCCCATAACGAAAATAAAGGAATTAGGAGATTTGCTTCGTAAAAAATGATTGCGCAGTTAGCAAATATTATCTTATTAGTAATTCGTCATTCGTTATTAGTTTCTAACTACTAATGACTTAATGACGAATAACTAATGACTTAATGAAAGTACTCATTTAAAATTTATCTTTTTATTATAAAATATGCGAAATAGCAAATTACGAGGCATCAAGAGTTCTGATATTTTGGGATTACCATTGAAATCTTTACTTTTCTCTATAAAACTTTATAAAAGTTAACAACTTGTGAGATTTCTCACTTCTAATCAAAATTATTCGAAATATTATGTTTATATAACTACCCTTTTACTACCTGCAATACCTTCACTGCTTTTTTATTTTCAATTACAGTTTCAAATTTAATAAAATATACTCCCTTTTCAAGTGATTCTGTTGAAAAATGAATTCTGTTTTTTTGTGCCATACCAGAAAATATTTCCTTGATTTTATTTCCAAGCAAATCGTAAATATTAATTGAAATTTGCTTGTTAGATGGAGCTGCATACTCTAATACAGTATAATCACTTACAGGATTTGGATAACAAGTAAAATATATATCGTTTTCCGTTTCTATTTCTTTTACTGATACATATTCAGAATTTAATTTGCCCGGTGTGCCGCTATGAACAAATGAAGCATACCAGTTAAGTGGATTATTATTGTCAATATTAAACTTATTAAGTTCCAAGCTATATCCAGTGCCATCAGCATTGTCGTCCCAAGGTGATATATTTGAATAAGCAACAGAATCAATTAATTTGTTATTTGAATCAAACAAACGGATAATGTCTGGTCTCCCCAGTCCAAAATCGAAATTTCCAATATAATTCAATATGTTAGGATAAGTATTTAAGATGTCTTCTTCAGTCTCACATAAAACAAGATAATCCTTTGAATTTAATATAGTTCCTTGTGGAATTGTGAAAATATGGTCATCATCTTCATCTTTAAAAATCCAATTAGAAATATCAACTGGATTGTCAGAAATATTATATAGTTCGACCCAGTCACCACACTTTAAATCATTTGAGCTTTTATACATAATTTCATTGAAAATGATTGTTCTCTCATCATTTCCTTTCAATCTAAATACTGGATTTAAAACGACTTCTGAAGTATCGAAAGCAATTTCGAGGAAGCAGGTATCGGGTAGTAATTCATTCCCCCAGCTTACAAATTCGTAACCGGGCTTTGGCACTGCTTCAAGAGAAATGGGAATACCTTGGAAATAGATTCCTTTCCAGGGAAACTTTTGAATACTAAGGGAATTTGTTTTAAATGATTGAAATCCATCACTTAAATTGTTAATTTTAATTGTTATAGTATCTGTTAGATTAAAAGAAAACAATAAATTATGCCTAAGCCCAGTAGGTCTGTTTTTTAAGAATTCAGATACAATATTAACATTATCTTCCCAATCAACAGCAGACGCATCCCAGAGCTTTTGATGTTTTGCAATAAATGGATGGACAAATTCAACTAAACTATCCCAAATTCGCAGAGTTTCAAATTCATTGAAAGACGTATTTAACAAATCAGCCCATCTATTAATTAATTTATTTTTAAACTTTTGGTTTTTAATTAAATTTTTAAAAAGGTCAGCGAAATATGAAGTATCGTAATTCATTACAATATCCATAATATTGGTATTATAATCACCCCAGTTAGCAAAGCAAACATCCATATCGTCCCAAGTCCAGCGCCATTTAGAATCAATTGCTTTAGAATTCCAGTATTTTATATTTTTTGTAGGCCAATCTAAGTTAGCTCCGAAATTTTCAAGAAATGTATAGTCAATTAGATTTTCAATATCAATAAATTTATTTATTTCATTGAACGAAGAATCATCATTCATTTTCAAATTGATTAGTTTATCATACATATAAAAATATTCCTTACCTGTTCCGGATTGTATTAAATGATAGTCTCTCAGGTAATTTATTGTATTTTCTTTAATATCATATATATCGGATAAATAGTCTTCATCAATTCTTTCCATAAGATGCATTATACCATAATATTTTCCATTTAGATAAGTAATAACCTGTTTTGAATAAGGAGCGCCTTTTCCCAACAGATTTTTTGCTAAAATAGTAGAAAAGTCATTGCGAATAAGTGTTTTTTGCCAATCATTTGAACCATTATGCAAAACTAATCTTTTATACTTTTTAAGCGATTTATTTCCAAAAAAATCAAATTCAAATTCATTATTTTCATAATTGCTTCTTGAAGTTAACCTAAATGCTTTTTGTGGTAGAGTTCGGGCATAATTTCCATGAAGTCTTAATCCAATATCGCTTTTATGATTTTTATTTGGATTAACATCCCAATATGAAAAAGTTGCTGGTATTTCTATATTTGTTAAATTCATAGGGGATAGAATTCCATTTATCGAATCATTAAATACAATGGGGTCAACTACTATTGAACATATAGAAATTTCTTCCGGTTTATCAAAAATATAAGTGTTTGAAACGATTTTACTTGGATAGCATTTCTCTTTAAATACTTTGGCTCTTACAACTGTTGTGCTATCAATTATTATATTTTTCCCGGTATATAATATTGAGTTTTCTGTTGGCTCAGTGCAATCTAATGTATAATAAATATTTACATTTTCTTCTTCGCAAGTTAATTTTAAATGTAATGAATCACTAAAGAAACCTCCATCGGCTGAAAAAATTGGTTCTGGCAAAATTTTTATTAGCTCATCTTGGTTTGATTTTTCAGGAGTTGAAGGAAAAAAGAACGTTTTTTCATCTGCCCCATCTGGAAATCTACCATAGCTAACATCAGTTGATAATTTAGGAATTTCAAGAACATCTTTCAAATTTCCATTACTGTCCCAAAGATAAATTGTTGAGCCATCTTTACTTATCTCAAAATTTGTATGAAGTAATCTTATATAAAAACTTTTGTTTTGATATATTGTATTATCGAATACACTTAATTCATCAAAACTTAATGTGTCACCATTAAAAACCAAATCTGAAAAGTATGCAACTGGTATTGAATCATTATTCGAAACAGTTGAAGTAATACCAATATAAACACTATCCTGATTTGAGCTTTTGAACTCGCCCATTACTCTCCATTCCTGAAAATCCTTTAGCCAATACAAAGTCCTCACTGTATCATTTTGCCGTTTTATCCTAACGAATACGTTTGGGTATTCAATTTCCTTAAAATTATGAACTTGATATGGAACAGTATAAGGTTCGGTTCTATATAAACAAAAATAAGAACTACGGTATTGGACCTGTGAATACATACCAATATAAGTTGAGCTGGGAGTTAATGAATCTCTAAGCATTAAACCAGCAAGAGAGAAAATATAATCAGATTGAAAATATGGAATTTTTACTGACATATCAAAGTTACCCGCTACTTTTAGGTAATGATAACGAAAATAGTCTTCAGTTGCCCATTCTACAGCTCCTGTTCCAGTTGCTTCAATTCTATAATATCCACTGCTTACCCGGTCTTTATCAGAAGCAAATAAAATCAAATAGCTTTTTGCTTCAATTATTGTGTCTGGCAAAATCCACGCTTTAGAATAATCGTTTTTGTCGTAGATTCGCCAATCTTTTAAATTTATTGAAGAATCTGTCGTATTATAAAGCTCAATCCAATCGCTTGCTTCGTAATCTTCATCAAGTAAAGATTTTTCGTTGTAAGCACATACTTCATTGATAACAATAGAATTATTTGCATATATATTTTCTATAAAAAAAATTGAAATTAATAAGAAAAAAAATAATCGCATTTTAAATTTTAATTTATTTAACAGGTTCTACTGGCTTTCTTGTGAAAAGAGTTTTAAATTGCCATGGAAGAAAAGAA
>CAZCLJ010000104.1:0-14023 GCA_964499465.1 uncultured Hyphomicrobiales bacterium | reverse complement strand
TTATACTTATGTCATCTCCATTTAAATATAGCAATTGCTTTATATGGGGTTCGAAATGACAAGCATTCGATATAGCAAACTAAATGGGGGCTGGGCTTCTGAAGATAATAAACTTTACGAATTTTTATTAAGCCAGATGTCCTACATCTCGGAGATGTAGGACATCTTTATTTTAAAATTAAAAAAAACATAGTAATAAGAAGTTGTGAGTTTCCTCTTACTTTTCAATTACCATCATTGTTGATATTCTTTCTGTTCCAGAGCGGAGAACAACGTTATAAACTCCATTTGCTAAATTACTTACATCGTAATTAACTCTATGTGTTCCTGAAGTATAAATATTATTTCCCATTCTTGCAACTAATTCGCCTTGAATTGTATAGACTTCAATTTCTGCTAAAGTATTATTTTCAGTAATCTGGAATTGAAATACTGTGTTTGCAGAACTGGGATTTGGAATACACTCAATTTTGAAATCTGCAATTTCATCGGCTTGCGCAATAGCTTTTGCCGAGTAAATTGCATTTTCCTTATAGAGCATATTGTTTAAATCAGTTTCTAAAGTCAAATCCCTAAGGTTTAACATTGAAAGTTCTGAGAGTTTATTATTTTTTGTATTTAGTAATTTCACAGAAAGCAATTCACCTGCTTCGGCACCTTCGATATCAGAAGTTAGCAAATCGTCTCCCCAAACAGTTACAGCTGCAATTCCGTTATGCACAGCACCTGCACCAATCAACTCACCATTTAAGTTGAAAATACCAATTTCATTTCCATCATTTTTTTCAATATCAAGAAGCAGTGTAGCATTATTTCCAGTATTTTTAAATCTTGGGATTAAATTGACTGGAAGAGGAGTTAAACTGCTCAACACTGCCAGCTTACGCGAACTGTTGCTTGGGTATGTTAGAACAGAAGCAGAATTCAAATACATATAGTACCCCTGCCCTGTTTCCATATTCCCAATGGTGTTAATACCCTGAGAAGGAACGTAAAGTCCTCCGGCATTATTTTTTGCAAGGACAAGCGAGGTTCCCAAGCTTGCCAAAGCGTTTGTCGGCGACATCGGATTATCACGGAGATATGCAGTTAAGTTCCAGCCATAGAGCATATCTATAGGATAATACTGAGGAATAATTATATCGCCTTCAATATTAAGTATCGTATTGTTCATTGCATTAAGGGCATATCCCTGCTGCATATTCCAAAATACAATAGAGTTAATACCAAAAGCCGGGACATACATATCTCCAAATAGATTTTTCATAATATTTACAGAAGTCGAAATATAAGAAAAAATGCTGTTGATACTTAAATCCGGTGGCATAACATTGCTAGAAATCAAATTCCAGCCAGTAGCTAAATCAATGTCTATCGAAGAAATATTAAGTTGCTTTGTAACCTCCATTTCAGTAGTATCTTGACAACCGGCATCTGAAGTTTGGACAACACGAACAATGCCAACACCAACTTCACCGTTCCAGTGAACAATTGCCTGGTTTTCATTTACAGGTCCTTCAATAGTGCCACCTTCTACTGTCCATGAATTGAAGCAATTTTCTGGAGTAGAAACTGAATACTCTTCATAAGAATTTGTATATACATTTTGATTTCCGCTGATTATTGGATTTGGAATGGGATTGATGATGATTGGAACAATGGTAGAATCAATACCACCGGTTGCAACTAATTCCTTAACTAACTTAACCTCTCCTTCACCGCTCACCCCCCAAAGGACATTAATAGTATCGGAAACAACAGAGCCGATAATAGTTCCGCCAATAGCAGACCATGCGTTAATAGTTCCTGCTTGCGGAGTAGTTCTGTATTGATATGCAGTGTTTTCACAAACCGATACATTTCCGAAAACTTCTACTTCAGGAAGTGGGTAAAGGATAGAACGCAATGTCGTGCCGGTCATATCGCTGTAATTATAAGGATAAGCACCTGCACCAAGATAAACGTTCAAATCGACCGTTCCGTTATCAACGTTAGGGTCAACTCGCATAACGTTATCGCCGTCTAAATTTGTAATCCAAACTTTTCCGTTATAATCTACAGCAACGCCGGTTGGGCCTGCTCCTACCGGAACATATTTAATGACATTTCCCAGTGTATCCATTCTGCAAACAGTATTTTGATATGTGTTAGCTACCCAAACATTTTTATCAGAAGGATTATAAGCAAGACCGCGGGCAGCTCTACCTATATTGAAATTCTCAAGTAAAGTTCCGTCATCAGCAAATTTTCTTACGTAGCCCTGTTCCCAGTTAGCATTCCAGATATTACCTGTTAAATCAACTGTTAGACCATAAGAGCCATAAGCAGAAAGACAGGTTTCGGTATTTGTATTCAAGTCGCGTCTTAAAAGTCCCCAAGGCGAGCGGGAAGATGACCAAAGAACGTTGTTTTTATCAATAAGTCCGCCGTAACCACCGCATCCATTGCAGTTTACCTCCATTACTTCACCAGTTTCGCCGTTAAGTTTAACGAAGCCGAGAGCGCTCGAGTGTGCTCCTGCCCAAATGTTATTATCCTGGTCAACTGAAATATGACGCATATAATTCATAGTTGAACAATATTGATTTAAGCCGCCATAGTAAGTAATCAGTTCGTCGTCAGGCACGCCGGAAGTCCAAGGTAAAACGTGAAATGTGCCGTCTTTAAGTCCCATTGATGTTTTTATTAATCCATCGCCATTTCTGTCGTATTTTTCAATTGCATCAACCGGATAATCAAATGGAGGCAATAAGTAATCACCATTGGGATTTGGAGTGCTATCGGCATTGCAACGGGTTCCACCAATAATAAGTCCAATTTTGCAAACTGAACTTTCAGCACGGTTGCCAACCCAAACTGAAGCGTCAAAATCTACTGTTGTTCTTGAAGGATTGCCATTGCTTGCCTGATTTGTCTGATAAACACCAACAATTTGTCCGTTGTCTGTGTCGATTCTTAAAACTCGGCTCAGACCAGATGCAGCAACATTTATATATTTCCATTTATTTATTGCATTTGGATTGTATGGTGGCTCAATATTCGGATTTGCAAACAGATTGACAACCGAAAAAGTGCCATTACCAAAAGTGCCATTACCTATTTTGTAAACTGGATTTCCGAAGGTTTCAACGTCTGTTCTGTATATTTTCGTCCATACTTTGTAAGTTATATTATGTCCGGGGGTAAAACCGGGCAAAAGTAAATCATCGTCTTTCTGCCAAGTAGTTAGAATAGTATTTCTTGCAATAGGCCCGTCGTTTGTAAGAATTGGATTGCCAAAAATAGTTAATTCACTTGGATTTCCAGTAATATCAATTATTTCTGAATCATCAAAATTGAAATAAGAAATAAGTCCTTCGCTTTGAGGAGAAATGTTTAAATTTAGCTCATTTTTGATTTGAGTTGCACTCATAGCATAGTTTTTTATTCTCACTTCATCGACCCAACCGGTAAAGAATGGATTAGTAGCTTGATTTGAGTAACCAATAGCAAAATTGTTTTGTTCGGTAAAAGCAGAAACTGCTTTAACGCCGACTGCTTTAAGTACACCATCAACATATAGCTTTTGGCTACCTTCGCCTCCACCAGCAACATAAACAACCTGGTGCCAGGCGCCATCGGCATAATTCAAGCCGGCAGAATTGATATTTTCCCAACTTGCCATTCGGCAGTAAATCATACCGTTGCTTAACCAAACCTGCCTGTCGCGGGTTGAATTAAGTGTTGTTCCAGCAGAAAACAAACCGCAGTTTTGATTTGTCGTTTTAAAGAAAAATGAAATTGTAAATCCATTTTCCGGTATGTCGGTTGCAGACTGGATATAACTACTATTTCCATCTAAATAAACTGAATTTCCTGATGCAGTTACACGGGCAACGCCAACGCATAAAGTGTCGTCATAAGCAGCTATTTCATCACCTAAATTCAGATTAAATCCCTGTATGCTGACAGAATCTACAATTATAGAATACGAAAGCCCGGTTTCAGGAACGGAGTTGAAATGACCTGCTGCTCCTTGACCTGTTACTGGTATTTTGTTAGTATAGCCATTATAAACTATTGATAAAACCCCGCTATATCCCTTTTTCAATAAAGGAGCAAAACTTATTTCTAATTCTAGCATATCGCTTGGGGCAAGAACTATCGGTGTTTCTACTTCAAGAGAAAATGCTTCGTTATCTAAAGAGATATTAGAAATAGTAAGAATTTCAGAAGATTGGTTGATGAGGGAAATTGTTTCTGTTTTTTCTGAATTGACGGGAACACCTGCAAAATTCAAAATATTTGGATATGCAGCCAGTTCCGGAACGTAGATTGGTATCCCCAAGCCCCAAAGAGTATAGGATATAGTTCCATTTTCTTCTGAATTTGAAGAAATCGTAATTCTTGTTTGTCTTATTGCAGTATTTGTTGGCACAAATTGAATTGGAATTTGCACTGAAGAATTTCCTTCAATCAAATAGCTATTTTGCAAAAAGCTAAACTCTGAATTATCGCTAACTATATACAAGCTGAGCGGGGCATTCCCTTCGTTGAACACTTCGATTGTATCAAGCAAAGTAGAATTAAGCATCGCTTGTCCAATAAACCTTGAATTTGTGTCGGTGCTAATTTTAGGAGCAAAAACAATATCGTGGTTAAGTGCTAATTTTGAAAACAGTCCGTTTCCAAAAGTGCCGTTTCCTACTGAATATGTTGGAACCGGCGTTAATTCTAAATTAGTATTATAAGTATTAGCATAGAATTTATAGGAAATTGGATTTCCATTTGTAAAACCGGGATATTCATTTTCAACATCTTTTTCCCAAACTGTAACTGGCAGTGGATTTTCAAAACAAACAGGACCACCGAACATAAGTTTTGAAGTATTAAATAGTGTTCCGTTAAAACTATTTGCAGATAAATCCTCTGCTGTTTCATTGTTGAAGTTCCAATAGGCAAGCAAGCCAGTTTCATTGCCGATTAAAGACCTGTGCATATTAGCTTTGAGTTGTTCAGAGCTTCGTTCATAATTCCAAATGCGGTATTCATCGGTTAATCCGGTATGCTGGTTGCAACTTGGGCAGTTTCCAATATAATTAACTGGATTTCCCTGAACGTTTGGAATTGTTCCGACTAAATCGCCATCAACGTAAAACTTTGTTCTGCTACCGTTTGAAGTAACTGCAATGTGATGCCAGCCGGCAGTCAGAGTATTTACATTAAATCCGGAGCTATAAAAACTGCTGATATAAAGCCCGAGCAAACCATTTGAATGGATTAAAATATGATGATGATTGCCGGCATGCTGGTATAAAGTGCGATAGCCACCACTTGTGGAAGGTAGTGGGAATTTTGCACTTGCTTCCAAAGTAAATGATGATGGAAGAGTAAGAGATGGAATCTGTATATAACCATTTCCAGTTGTTTTTAGGCATAAGTCATTGCTAAACACAGTTCCAACACCAACGCAAAGTGTGTCGTCAAATACAGCAATTTCATCACCAATACTCAAATTTGTATTCTGAATTTTGGCTGAATCAATTAATATATTGTATGGAAGCCCGGTAGGAGCAACAGAAGTAAAATACCCGCTGCTTGCTACTCCAACCGCTGTAAAAAGAATGTTTCCAACGTTTGAATTAATACTGATTTCAGCATCAAAATAGCCAGCTATTCCGGGATTAAACTCAATAAGAATTTCCAGAGATTCCTCATAGCCAAGAGTAAATGCCTGTGGCGACAGAATTGAAAAATTTAAGCTACCAGTTGAAATTGAACTAACAATTAAGTCTGCAAGCCCAAGATTTGTTAAATCAACTGATGCTGTTACCGGCACCCCAACAGAAGTGCCGCCTAAATTCAAATTAGTAGCACTTAGTTTTGGTAAAGCCACAAGCGAAGCAGTTCCAAAAGCTGTTAAAGGAACAACAAAATTTTGGATATCCGGGTCATCGCAGGAAAAAGTTAAATTTGCAAATTGCTCACCTGTTTGGGTCGGCTGAAAAGTAATTCCAATAGAATCAGTTTGACCAGCCGGTATTAGTAGATTATTTTTGTTTAATTTAAAAACATTATTGTTCGTTAGCAAATTACGTAAATAAAGATTTGTTGTTCCAGTATTTGTTATTCTTAGATAATTAAGCGAATTATTTCCAACTGGCACATTTCCGCAATAAACGCTCTGCTGTTCGAGTTCAATATTAGGAATTAAATCTGTTGTTTGTGTTAGCTGCACAACAGTAAAGGGCTGGGAGCCAAAGCTCCCATTTCCCTGAATAAACTCAGCATTCATATCAAATTCAACTACTTCCGAATGCCATATTGTTCTTAATTTAAAAGCCATTGGATTGCCCGCTGTAAATCCCGGTAGTTCCAAAGATGTATCTTTTTCCCATGCAGTAAGAACAACGTTGTTATTGACAAAAATAGCAGAACCAACGCACAAAGTATCATCATAAACGGCAATTTGTGAACCGTTTAAAATACTAGCTCCGTTGATTTCCGCAGTTTGAACAACAATAGTATAAGGCAGCCCAGTAGAAACAACAGGAGCGAAAGGCGGAATCATAGGAACGCTGTAATTCTCATAATAACAAGGTCCAGACATAGTTCCGTTGTTGCTGTTTGCGGTAATGTCCAAAACATTAGGACTTTCGCCAATATCGAAATTCCAATAAGCTGCGAGTCCGGTTTCATTTGGATTCAAAATTGAATACATATAGCTTTGAAGTTCGCTTTGGGTGCGGGCATAGTTCCAAACCCGAACTTCATCCATTTTGCCTACAAAATAATTCGGGTCGCTGGAAGTCCAAGCCCCCATACGAACAGGATGATTATTTTGTCTTATACCTCCAGAAGCTGCTACTGGAGTGCATACCAATTGACCATCTAAATATACACGCATATCGTAACCATCGTAAACTCCAGCAATGTGATGCCATTCATTTAAAGGAACGACAGCGGTGCTATAAACAGGAAAAGAGGTTCCATTTGTATTTCTCATATTAAGATGAATACGACCATTTTCAGTCAAATGGAAATTATAGCTCCAGTCGGTGTTTGTCCAGCCGATTTTCCCTATAATACACTTTAAATCATTATAGTAGGATTCGATATAAACCCAAGCTTCCACAGTAAATTCCGTTGTGTTCAAATCTAAACTCTCGGAATCAGGGAATTCGACCCTACCTGTTGATTCAAAGCGAAGCATCTTGTTTTCTGCTAATGAACTGAATACAGTCAGCAGCAGCAAGATTATTACAGGTAAAATTAATTTTATTATTTTCATAGTTTTACCTGTATTTTATTTAATAAGAATAATTTTAATTGTATTAACTACTTCGTTTGATTGGATTTTGCAAAGATAAGCACCGGCAGAAAGCTTATTTCCATTCCTGTCTAATCCATTCCATTCAAAGCTATAAGCACCGCTCTTTTCGTTTGAAAAGTCTTTTTCAATAACCAATTCACCCATATCATTATAAATTGATAATATAGTATTATCATTATTAAATTTAATGTTTGTATTATTTTCAAATGGATTTGGTGAAGCATCTAACTGAATGGTTTCGTTATTGCTAATATAAGAATTCTTTAAAGCAAGAGCAATATTGGAATAGTAATCGCCACCAAAAACAGTTGCATTGCTTGTAGTTCTTGCTAAAATATCAGTGGAATATTCCATATTATTATTTTTTGAATAAATACGAATATCCATTTGATTTCCAGCAGCAAAGCCGTTGAGACCCAATTCATGATTGCCTTCCCAAGCGTTTAATAAAATAGATTCTTCGCCATTATAAACAACTGCACCAACGCACTTTTCACCATCGAATACAGCAATTTCATCACCTGAAGATAGCTTGTAATTACCAGTTATTTTTGGTTCAATCAAAATATTATATGGCATACCTGTTCTCACGTATTCATAATGCTTTGTTTCAAGAAACTGATTAGTAACAGAAATGCTGCTCCTTACTCCGGATTTTCCCTGAGCATTTTGATAAGTAAACTGAACATTATTCAAAACATCATTATTCATAGCAAGCATATAACCGAGTCCGGGCTCAAAATTAATGATAGTATTAATATTAAATTCCGGAACCCACATTCTGCCATCAGAAGTTTTAACAACTTTAATATTTTCAATAAGTTCTTCTGGAACAGCAAGTTCAGTTGCAACTTCATTTTCCAAAAGATATGCAATCCAGTTCCAGCGTCTTGGCTTTAGAGTGATAGTCCAGTCTTCCGGATTAATTGCAATACCATTATAAACAAGTTCATCAGCAACATCAGAATAAACGTAGTAAGCTTTACGAATGTTTACATTGCCAAGTGTGTTAATACTGAATTGAGGAACATATACTTTTCCGTCTTCATCTTTTACAATTCTCAAAGCTTCAAGAGAAGAGTATAGTTGCGGAGCATTAGTATATTTTGGTATATGATTAAATGAAATTAATTTATAAGCATTAGCGGGAATATCAATAATAATATCCGTGTAAACAGTTCCAATTAGCGCCATAGCAGCGAATTCACCGTTGCCGAAAGTGCCGTTACCAACTTGATAAAGAAGCAAGCAGGAAGCTTCCCTGTCATTTTGCACTCTATAAATCTTGATAGTAATTTGATTTCCTAGTGTGTATCCGGGAAGTTCAAGAGCCGGATTTTCCTGCCAGGCAGTAAAAATAAGATTATAACTACCTTCGTAAATACCAGAACCAACGCATAAATCGCCGTCGAAAGCTGCTATTTCATCACCAATAACGAGTGGCTGTTCGTCAACGGTTGCTCCTGTAATTATAATTTTGAAAGGAATACCGGTTTCTTCTACAGGAACAAAGTGCTGAGAAATTGCAGTCGGTTCATTTTTGTAAAGTATTGAAATAGGATATTGAACTCTCGGCTCAGTATTAATATTTGTAAATACCTGTGCATTTGTTATTATATTGTTGTTATAAAGCTTTTGGAAATTAAGCTGAATTTCCAGAGATTCGCCCGGAGCAACAGAAGCAACTGCAGGAGTAGCAGTAAATAATGGATGCCTTACTTTTTCAAAGGAAGTAATCTCTGGGCTTCCAGACAGGTCAGCCCATGTGCTAATATCCTGTGCTTTATTTAAAAAGTCATTTTCCAAAGGAGCATAAAATATGAGTCCTTCTTCTTGTCCAGATATTCTATTAAACATATTGGCTTTAATCTGTTCTTTAGTTCGGACATAGTTCCAAACTCTTGCTTCAGACATAAATCCCTGAAGATAATAATTATTTTCGTCTGCACGCCTTCCGAGTTGGAAATTGCGTCCGCTGCCGGGCACCATACGAGAGTCGGCATTAATAAACTCCTGAACTAATTCACCATCTACATAGAACTTAACACTGTTTCCAGTCCATGTTGCTGCAAGGTGGTGCCATTCATTAGCTGGTAAAGAATAATCCGATGTAAATTCCTGCCTGTTTGTGTATGTATATCTATTACCATAAGCTTTGTAAATACCTATGCGATTGTTACTGCTACTAACGTAAAATGCAAATCTATCGTAAGCTTTACCCATAAATTCAAAATGTCCGTTGTTTTGTCTTTTCACCCAAGCTTCCATAGTGAAAGCAGTCAGGAAATCCCAAGCAGTGTAATCGCCATAGTTGATGTATGAACCTCCGTTAAAATAAGCAGAGCCACTTTCAAAATAATTGAAGCTAACATTTAAATCTTTTGTGCCATTATTTAAAACTTCGATAGTTTTATCAGTCGAAGTTACTCCATCAGGAAGATAGGCATATAATGTTGCTGGTTCTATTGTCATAGTAGGAATACCGGGAACTGCCGTTACTTTCTTTGAAAATATTGAAGTATAGTTTGGAAATACTGTTTTAATTGCAAAATCGTAATTTTCGTTGTTAGTAAGTCCTGTTACATCTATATTTGTTAAATTAGTAAACTGGTAGAAAGTATAATCAATATCTTCCTGCATTTTATAATATACATTATAACCAGAAGCACCATTTAACACTGTTGGCTCCCATTCTAATCCTACCGAAGAATCGTTAGTTCCTGTTACCCAAAGATTGTGTGGGCATCCTAAATCATAGTAATATGCACCTAAATCAATAATTGATTCATCGGGGTCTCTTAAAAATTCGTTTCCATTATTGATGCAATGCGATTCAGGGCTTAAAGTCAAATCAACTGTGTTTTGTAAATTAAATGCAGGGTCAATTGATTTATTTTTATAAACATCTACTGAATCTCCATATTCATCTACCGTTACATATTGATATGAGTATTGAGGAAGAAGAGCATAGTTATTTACATTAGTTGCGTTGTTATAAACTATATTGTTATTAAATGTTTCGATACTGCAGTTTTCAGCTAATTGTATTCCAAAACGAAGATTATTAGAAATAATATTTCCGTTAATATTCTCAGTTTGTCCCAATCTGAGATATATCCCGTCATAAAGATTTCCGAAAATTGTATTGTATTCAATTTTGAATGTGTTATAAGAATCCCAGTTATAAATGCCGAAAGACTGATTGAATGACAAATCATTTCTGAAAAGAGTAACGTTGTTGTATCTTTGATCTGTATAGAATCCTATTCTGTTATTTATTATAATATTGTTTTTTGCAACCAAAGTATTATTACCATTAGTTGTATAATCAGATAATCTGATGCCATAATCATTGTTATTTTCAATTCTGCAGTTTTCTACCAATACAGAATTTTGATATTGCATACGAATACCGTTTCCATTATTATTAATCACAGAATTTTTTACCCAGCAATTTCTTTTGTTGTTATGATAAAAATCAATACCAATGCTCGAATTATTGTTTATTGTGCAGTTTTCAATTCTGGTTTCAGACCAGTTATGAATATAAAGACCTGCAGGAGCATTATTTTGTATTGTATTGTTTAATATTTTAACATAGCAATTATCTAAATAAATACCATGATTAGTATTATTTTTTATAACAGAATTATAGATATTAAAACTACTTCTTTCAGATGCTTCGATGCCTCGTCCGGAGTTATCAATTACGCAGTTGTTAATTGTTGGCATTGCTTTATTATGCATTAAAATGCCGTAATTAGTATTGTTCTGCATAACAATATTTTCAACAAAAGAAGTGTTGTCATCTCTTAAATGGAAAGCATAATCAGAATTATTCATAACAATCATATCAGTAAAAGTAGGAGAGCAGTAAGAAGCCCAAATTGCCTGACGTGAGTATTCGATTAAGGCATTATCTATAAAAGATTGGTCGGAAGCAGCATCATAGAACCAAATTCCTTCCCATTGTCCTCTTGCATAAACTTGATTTGCCGGCATTGAAGTAAATACAACCGGCTCTTCTTCGGTTCCCTGAACTTCAAGCAAACCATAAACCTTTAGCCAATATTGACCATTGAAACGTATTTTTGTTCCCGGCTCTATTGTGAGAGATGTATTTTCTGGTAATGTAATATTACCTGTAACAGTGTAATATCCACTCCAAACACCACTAACATTTCCGGTTACTAAAGTTCCGAATTTTATAAGAGTGTTGTCGCCTAAATCTAAATCATTTACTAATGTATATTCAGTAAATTTATTGTAGGTTTGGTAGCCATCGTAAATAAACTGTAACGAATAAACTCCGGGATTTATCTGTATTTCAAAATAGCCGGTATCATCAGTATAGGTGCTGTCCCATTCTGCCATACCTGAAACTGGTATAAACAGAATTTTAATTCCATTATGAGTTGCCTGGTCTTCTAATTTAACAAATCCATAAGCAGTAAATACAGATTGATTATTTGCTATTGCATCTGCCTGATTTGAAAAGGAACTTGATAATGTTCCACCGAAATTATAATTTGCGGATACTTTATAATAATAATGAGTGAAATCTTCAGTATTATTATCAGAATAAACGAGTTCAGTAGTTGTTGTTATTAAATCATCTTCGCTTGGGATAAAATCTGCATTTAAGCTACGATATAGCTTATAATTAACAAAATTTGTCGGGTCAGATGGTGCTTCCCAGCTCAATTCAATTACTGCATCGCTTGCAGCAGTAGCAGTAAGATTTTGAGGCGGATTTGGAGCAACATTAAAAGTAAAATAATTTGCTGGTGCGATTGTTGGAGCATAGTAATCATTTGTTCCATCACTTGCTTTTACATACCAATTAACAACTGAATTTATATTTTGAGCAGGTATGGCACCAGAGAAAATATAGATATAGTCCTCAACTTCATCTAAAGTAAGATTCGTAGAAGTGAAAGCTGCCCCATTTACGCTATAAAAGACCTGAGCTGAAGTTATAGCAGTATGAGTTTCGCTTATAGCTAATGCTTCTAATTCATAAGGTTCAGTTGTATTATTCGTATTATAAATAGCACTTACAGTAGCACCAAAATTATTTGTAGTAGAATACGGATTTGGATTGATTGTAGTTTCATTAGTGAAATAGCCGTAATCAATTCTCATTCTGCCATCGCCACCGGCTCCGCCAGTTCCGCCATAGTGAGCATTTCCACCCGTGCCACCATTTGCAGTAATACTGCCGGCATTAGTTAAATTAATAGTATTAATATGAAGCGAACCACCGGCTCCGGCACCACCGCCACCGCTATAAGTACCACCATTACCGCCATTTTCACCATTATTTTTAATACTTCCGGTATTAACAAGATTAGCGCAATAAATAAGCAGAATGCCACCACCATTGCCTCCTATACCGGGAACATAGCCACTGTGGACGCCAGCGCGACCGCCGCCACTACCAAGTAAAAGTTTTGTAAGCTCGGCAGTTCCATAAGTACCGCCGCCACCACCACCAGTACCAGTAACGTTACCAAATCCGCCATTTCCTGATACATTTTCGCCACCATTTTGTCCAGCTACGTTATTATATCCATTGCCACCGTAACCAAAAGTGCCGTAACCGGCACCGCCGCCGCTACCAGCATGTCCACTACCACCGCCACCGGCTCCTCCTCGAGGCGAGCCAAGAGCAACTGTTCCGCTAGAACTTCCGCCACCGCCTCCGGCTAACCCACTATTACCTGTTCCATTGGTCTGATAGCATCCACCACCACCACCGGAACCTCTTGTCATTCCACCATTATCAGAATAATTACCACCTTTTCCACCTAATCCAAAATAGCTTTCGCCACCTTGTCCGCCGCCATGTGAACTGCCGTATTGAGTTCCACCACGATAACCTTTTGCAGAGGCGTCAATTATGCCTGTAGGTGCAATCCCTACATATCCATTAGCACGAAAAGCAAGAATACCGCCGGTCGTTCCGTTCCAAGAGTCGCAGGTCAATGTTCCATAAACTGTTACATTTAAATAATTTGGAACACGGATTACCTGATGCTTTGTTAAATAGTTCGCATTATAACTATTTTCCAATGGCTGAGTAAGGGTTAATGTATTTCCATTGATGCTGGATATAGTCCTAAATTCGTATATCCCAACAACATTATTGTCGTAATTGAAAAACGCATCTTGCATTGAAATAATTAATATTTCCTGTCCTACTGCAAAACCGCTTACATCAACAACGTTGATAAATGAACTGCCGGCTGGATTATCCCCATCTACAGCAGCTTTTATATTATCAACGAAAAAAGTTTCACCAGTAGGAATTGTTAGGTTGCCGTCGCTACCGTTGCCAGTGAAACTTTGAGCATTAGTACTGAACTGAAAAAAAATCAGAGCACAAATGCTTAAAAGAATTAGTTTAATCAGAAATGCTTGTTTCATAAGATTTCTCCTAAGATTTATGTATGAAAGAATAGTTTTCTTAATTTATGTTTTTTTCATTTAATAACTTTCAAATTCATTATAAAATTTTTTAAAAGTTAAGTAATAATTAAATAATATACAAACACTTTTTTTAAAATAATGATAAATATTAAAAGTGGGACTTTAATAGTACAATTTTAAAAAAAATTTTAACTTTATTTCGCAATGAAATCTTTACTCTTGTCGGTCATTCTGAGGCGAATATAAACGAAGACGTTTACTTTTGAGAAAATGAACTTA
>CAZCLJ010000103.1:0-14080 GCA_964499465.1 uncultured Hyphomicrobiales bacterium | reverse complement strand
TTTAGTTCATTTCCCTAAAAGTAAACGTCTTCGTTTATATTCGCCTCAGAATGACATACTTTTTGTTATAATTTGCGAAATCAATCTTTACGAGTTAAATCTCCTAACTCCTTTATTTTCGTGATAGGAACAGGGGTACTTAAATTATAAAGAATTAGAATCTATTGTATTTTACACTCCAAAAAAGTAATTAAACTTCTGTTCGCGTTGTTTTGTTTTTTCAATTAACATTTTTGAAGTTTTTTCAACTAACCAATCAAACACATCTTTTTTTAAAAACGCTTTTTGGCAGGAAGGCGATTGATTGAGGAAATCTATAATATAAAGTTGCTCATCTTTAATCGCAAATTCCATTGTATTGAAATCAAAATCGAATAAAGTTGACACCTTAATTGAGTATTCGAGCATTTTATTTTTCAATTCTTCAGAAATTTCAAATGAGTTTGAAGTATATCGCAAATGATGAGGTTTGGTTGGGTTGTAATCAGTAATTTTAGTGTGCTTTTTCCCAATCGTAAAACAACGGAAATAATTATCATAATCAATACATTCCTGCAAAACCATTAAATTATTACCAGTGTTGTCAAAAGCGGCAAAAAATTCATTTTTATTATAAATCTTGAATGAATTTTGCAATGGAGTATTGAAATTGGGCTTAATAATTGCTGGAAAGCCAATATAATCAAAGATTTTATTCCAGTCAATCGGATATATTAAATTTTGGAATGTTTCTGAGCAAGTTCCATAAGGATGTTCTTTAGAGGGTAAAATAACAGTTTTAGGAACAGGAAAATTATTGAGTTTTGCAAGCGAATTGTGAAGGAATTCATCGTCTTCGGAAGAAAAGAAAGGATTGTTCACTATTTTAACATTGTTGATTGCTAAATGTTTAAGCAATGAACGATAAAAAGGCACCTCACTTGAAACCAAGTCGAGTATTACATCATATTCAGCTATAGAATCGTAGCAGCAGGGTCCTACTTTTACATATTCGGCAACAACTTTTCCATTCCCAATTTCATTGATGTAATTGGAAACAGCTTCAGGAAAACTTTTTTCCATTCCATATAAAAGCCCAATTTTTTTCATTAAAAAACTCCGAAAAGTAAAGAAAAAAACACATTAACTTATTAATACGAAATTACAAATATTTTAGTGTTTGATGAAAAGTTTAGAAAGATTAGATTGGTTAGATTGGTTACCTAATACCAAACCGCTAATAATAATGGTAATATTGTCTGTTATTCTGAAGCGCAGCGAAGAATCACACAACTTCTTGCGACTACAGACTTTGAGATTTCTCACTTCGTTGCCAATGACATCACATTTTGGCGGTCATTCTGAACGAAGTGAAGAATCCAGAGAGTAGTGGTTAAAAGAAATTTTTCTGGATTCTTCACTTCGTTCAGAATGACTGTGTTAAGTGATGTCATCTCCATTTAAATAAAGCATTTGCTTTATCGGGGGGTTCGAAATGACATTATGATTTTGCACTATTAGTTAGCGGTTTGGTATGAAACTATGTAATCAGCAAATTCATATCTTCAAAAACGATTTGCTCTGCTTGCTCGTAGCTAACATTTTTTAGCACTTCTGAAAATTCATTTTGGATTTGCTCTTCAAGTTTGTCGCATATATAAACAAAACTTCCGTAGTTCTGCTGCCGATATGTCCAGGAAAGAATAATTTTCAATTCGTCAATATCTTCTTTTTGATAATTGCTGTCGAAAAGTATTCCATTGAAATAGCAATCGTGTATTTTACTGAATAGTTGCTGCAAAGGTGCTTTTTTCCCAATTGTTTCCTGGTGAATCAATTTCCCGTATCTTATAAAAAATATTTCTACTGTTTTAAATCGCTGTGATGAAGGAATTACGAGTATAAAATTGTTTTGATTTATAGAAGTAGGGACTTTCTGCTGCCGATTGAATAATTTTTTTAATTGAAAGATTTGATTTTTTATTGAATCTGCTTTTTCAAATTCTAATCTATCAGAAAATTCATACATTCGTTTTTCATAAAGTTCTATTATACCATCATTGAAGGAGCAGAGGAATGAACGGACTCTGTCTAATTCATTGGAGTATTCTTCGGGTACTTCTACTGAGCATGGCGAAAGGCACATATTCAGATAAAAATATATACATTGCTTGTTTTTGGGGCTTGTATGCAAATCTTCCTTTGTGCATTTTCTCAGTTGAAAACGTTTATCAATCAAAGTAATAATATCCTGAGCAAAATAATCGCTGTTGAATGGTCCAAAGTATTCCGCTCCGTCTGGTTCTATGCTGTGAGTAATTTCAAGAATAGGGTAGCTTGCGTTTTTTGGAATTTTTATGAATGAAAAACTTCTGTAAATCTTGCTCATCGAATTGTATTTTGGCTTGATTTTCTTTATTTCTCTGGATTCATGCAAAAGAGCAGAAAGTTCAGTATCGGTGCATTCCCAGGTGATTTTAAATATGCTTTTTAGCATATTGGAAATTTTTGTCGATGATGCAATTCCCGTGAAATATGAATTTACCCGCTCTTTCAGTGATTTTGCTTTTCCAACATAAATAATATGCCCTTTTTTGTCATAAAAATAATAGACTCCCGGCTCGCCCGGCAAATCTTTTAAAGAGTTTTCAAATAATTTATAATTTTTCGCTGGAATTTTAAATTGTTTGGTAGCAAGATTTTGGAATTTAAGCAGTTCTTCAATGCTTGTAATGTTATGCTCCTGCTCAGCAATTTGCAGTAATTCATTTAAAATTCTTGCGGTGGCTATTGCATCTCCATAAGCACGGTGCCTGTCATTGATTAAAATATTAAAATGGCTTGCTAATGCTCCAACATTTGCCTTTTTATTTTGAGGAAGAAGCCGCCGCGCAAGTTTTAATGTGCATAGTTTTGGAATTTCAATCGGCTCAATATTGGCTTTTACGAAAGAATTATAAACAAAAGACCAGTCAAACTTTACGTTATGAGCAACAAAAACAGCATCTGGCTGAGAAATTATTTGCTTAACACGTGGAAGTATTTCTTTTGGCTCAGGAGCTAAAAATGCCATCTGATTTGTTATTCCAGTCATCTGAACGATGAAATTGGGTATAGTTTGGTGGGGATTTATTAAAGTGCTAAATTCTGAGGTAATTTCACCAGATAAAGTAGTAACACAGGAAATTTCAGTAATACTGTTTAATTGTGGATTTGAGCCAGTGGTTTCAACATCGCATACAACAAAAGGAATGTCCCATATTGATTTACTTAAACTTTCCATTCCAATTTGCCTTCGACCCAGGTACTTTCTACGTGGTTTATTCCAAAATGATAGAATAAATCAATATAAGTAGGTATGTTTAAAATAGAGAAATCAGCGAATTTGCCAATTTCCAAACTGCCAATTTGTTCGGATTTTAAAAGAGCAGCAGCTCCGTTCAATGTTGCTGCTACGAGAGCTTCTTCGCAGGTCATTTTCATATTTGTTATTGCAAGCGAGAGGATTTGCTGCATATTTTCTGTGAAGCAGGAGCCAGGATTGCAGTCTGTTGCAAGAGCAGTAATAACATTTTTTTCAATAATATTTCTCGCAGGAGCGTATTGCATACGCAAAAAATACGCTGTTCCGGGAAGTAAAGTAGCAACAGTTCCAGCTTTTTGTAGAGCATTAATACCTTCGTCTGATATAAAAAGCAAATGGTCAGCAGAAACTGCACCAAGTTTTGCAGCAAGCTGCGATGAACCGAAGCTGGCAAGTTCATCTGCGTGAACTTTCAATTTGAAGCCGAGGTCTAACGCTTTTTGTAAAATTTGTTCGCCCTGCTCAAGTGTGTAATATCCTTCATCAACGAAAACATCGCAAAATTCAGCAAGTTTTTCTTCGGCAACTTTAGGTAACATTTCGTTGCATATTATATCAATATATTTTTGATGATTGTCTTTGTATTCGGGTGGAAAATCGTGAGCGCCCAAAAAAGTGCTGCTAATGTGAAGAGGAAGTTCTTTTTTCAATTCCTTAATTGCTTTGAGTTGCTTGATTTCGCTTTCTAAAGTAAGTCCGTAGCCACTTTTTACCTCTATTGCAGTTGTCCCGTGTTTTAAAGCATTTTTCCCTAACCTTATTCCTACTTCGACTAATTCATCAAGCGTAGCTGCTCTTGTGGCAGACATAGTTCGCAAAATACCGCCCCCTTCAGCTGCAATTTGCTGATAGCTTACTCCGCGAAGACGGCGTGCAAAATCTTCTGAACGATTGCCAGCGAAAACGATATGAGTATGCGAATCAACGAAACCGGGTATAATCGTTTTGCCAGTAGCATCAATAATTTTATCTGGTATTATTTCTTGCTTTTCAAGTTTTTCGTTAGCTTCTTTGCTTGTTCCGAGCCAGAGTATTTTTTCATCAAAAAAAAGAGCAGCATCTTTAATTTCAGAAACGTTTTGCATTTCAGAACCAATCAGTGCTTTTTTACTATGTGCATTTATTGTTACGAGTGAAGATATATTTTTTATAAGTGTTTTCATAAATTTCTCAAATGTTTGCAATCAAATATTTGTTTTTTTTGATAAACAATAATTACAAAAATAATATTTCTCTATATAAAAAGTATGTTCTTTTATTCAGAAATGCAATTTTCTTTTAACTCCTTCCCAAGTTGCACATGGGAAGATATATTATAATACCACGTTGCATTCAAAGATAAAATATGATTGTCTGTCATTCCGAAACGAAGTGAGGAATCTCACAACTCCTTGCTACCACAGACTTTGAGATTTCTCACTTCGTTTCGAAATGACACTTTAATTGTATTTATGAAAGCAACTTGGTATAATATCACTCCTTCCCTTGTTGAACTTGGTATGTTCCTTTAAAATTTATTCCGTAGGAATTATATATTTGTAACAGGAATAACCCTTGACTATGCTTATCCCGTAGGGATTATATATTAAAAAAGCTCTTATATATTTAATTCCTACGGAATAAAAAGGCATTAAAAAATGAATGGTTACAAATATTTTATCCCTAACGGGATAAGTAGAATAGCAGCACGTTTTAAAGATGTGTATAATCGTTAGCCTTGAAAAAGTGGGGTATAAGAGATTTCTTAGTGCTGTTCTGTATTTCATTGGATTTATAAAAAAGATGTCATTGGCAACTCCCTTATAAAAGAGGACCTTTATTTAAATGGAGATGACATATTCTTATTAAATATTTGTGTGAAAGAAAATTTAAAATAAGGTAATAAGGTTTATTGATTCTTGGTGTTTATTTGCTACTAAGGTTTTCAAAAAAATAAGGTTTTAAATCTTTTAGATAAAATTATTCTTTTAAAAAATTCTAAACCTTATTTTTATAATAAACCTTAGTAGAAAAAGAACAACCTGTTGAAAAAACCTTATTAGCTTATTTTGTATATGCTTAATAGAATAGTATTAAAAATTTTAGTAGCGATGTCATTGGTAAACGAAGTGAGAAATCTCAAGTTTCGTGGTAGCAATTAGATGTGAGATTTCTCGCTGCGCTTGCCAATGACATCGTAGTTTGTCATTCTGACATCCGTCAGCATTACATTTCTATTTACTATGCTCTGCAATCCATATCATTCCAAAAAGGAAGCAGCCCGGAGCAGCATTAACGTGTATTGTTTTGCCAATATTGAAGTATAGTTCTGGTTCTTCTTTTGTTACGTTCGTTAGTTGCTGAACATTCCTAAATTGCTCGTAAGCTACTGCTGTGTTGTTATATGGCACGCAATCGTCAAGCAAGCAGTGAATCAGATGAACCTGTGTTTTTGGAGTCCAGCTATAGCATAAATTATTTTTATACAATAATTGCTGAACATCGCTGTTTGGGTTTTGCAGTTTTTCTATAAAAGAATTAGTAAATATTTTCTTTAAAACTCTGTCCTGAGGCATAGCAGCATCAATAACATCTGTTTTAGTATATCCATCCATTAATGGTGGAATTTTATTTATATATTCAGAATTAAGAACAGAATCCCATGAAAATGGACTTCCATAAATTTCCTGATAGCCACGAATTACATAAGGCAGGAAATAAGGAACAGGGAAAGCAGTATCAGCAAGCATTACGCCAGCCATTGTGTTCGATATGTCGTAAGGTCCCTCCATTGGAACTGAACCAGTCAGTTCATAATTGGGATAGTGCTTTTCAAATTCTCTTGTAGCAGCTAAAGTTACGAATCCACCTTCAGAATACCCAATAAAAAAATTCTCATTGCTTAATCCGAATGGACATTTATCCGGAGTTTTAGTTGCAAAATCGCGAATAGCAGAAATCATATCAGCTGATGCAATACCGAGCAGTTCAGCATTACAGAAAGGATGAAATTCGCTTACGTCGTCTCCCATTCCCTGATAATCCGGCATTACAACAACATATCCCAATGCCGCAATAGCCAATCCAATCGCAACTTCTTCAAAATCTTTTATATTTATATAGTTAAATTTTGATGGTGCTAAATCACGCAGCATTTGAGTAGCGTGAGTTAAGCAAATAACCGGGCAATTGGATACCTCAGATTTATTTAGCGAAAAAGGGAATAAAACCAAACCAGATAGTTGTGTTGTTTGCTTCTTATTATTAATAGAAGTGTAATCAAATTTCGATGCAAGGGGAACAAACAAACGAGGAACTTTTTCTACTCCTTTTAAAGAATCTAAAATATCTTTAAATGTTTCTAAAGTTGGATGATAAGTATCAATAGTCAGTAATTCACTGAATAAATCTAAAGTATCGACTGGCGCTCCTTCGTGAAATTTGACTGACTTCCCTCTGTCGTTATTTACTGGACTTGTAGAGTCATCACTACAGGAAATAAAAATGAAAGAAATTGCAACGACTAATAAAAACTGTAAAAAAAACTTTTTCATAGAAACCTCTTTTTTTATTATAAATATTTGTAAAATTAATGAATTTTATTAAATTATCAATAATTAAATATTTATTACGTATATATTTTTAAAAGAATTACTTTTTGAAAAAATTGAAGAAATTTTTGTATATTAGTAAAAAATCGTTGAGAAAAGAAAATGAAAAACGAAATAAAATTTACGCAGCGTCCCGCATTTATAAACAGGCAATATGAATTAGATTTTCTTAGGGCTTTTATTCTAGATACCCCAAACCGTCTGCTGTTTATGTATGGTCCTAAAAGCAGCGGAAAAACCACTTTGCTTTTCAAGTTTGTTGAAGAATTAGAGAAAAGTAAAATATATAAAACTATGTTCTTCAATTTAAGGGAATTGCTTATTTGCAACTATAAGGATTTTATTAAAGTTTTTTTTGAGCCGGAAGAAAGTTCAGACAAGGAAAACAGGAAGAAAATAGAGTATGACTTAAAAGTTTTTAAAATTAGTTTTGAAACTATTAAGCAACTCGAAAATAATCAGGTTGACCCTTTTAAAGTTATGAAAAGAAATTTAGAATATTTTAAAAGTCTGGGCATTGTTCCAATAATAATAATTGACGAACTACAGGCACTTTCAGACATATATTTTAATGGACAAAGAGAACTGCTAAAAGAATTATTTAATTTCTTTGTTGCAATGACAAAAGAATCACATCTCTGCCACGTAATTATTTCGAGTTCCGATGGTTATTTTATCGAAAGGATTTATTCTGACAGCAAATTGCAAAAAACAAGTGAATTTTTAGAAATTGATTATATAAGTAAGGAAGATGTACTCAACTGGCTAAATAATTTAGAGAAAGAATCCGGAATAACTGCCTTTACTTTAACACAGGAACAAATAGAACTCATCTGGCATTACTTTGGTGGAAGCGTTTGGGAAATAAGTAATTTACTTTCCAATCTAATTCAAATAGCTAAAGACAATCAAGTATCTAATGAAGATATTATTTCTTTTTCTAAAGCAAAAATATTGGCATTTGCGATTAGATTTTTAGATTATCGTTGTTTAAAATATGACAAAGAATTATTCTTCGCATTCAATGACGTTTTAAAGAAAAAAGACAGCGTGCTGACAAGCGATATTATGTCAATAAACCCAATGTTTGAAAAAGGGCTATTAATTGATGAATTAGGCAATCTCGTTCAAAAGAACTTATTTTCTTACAATCCCGTAACAGGAGAATACAAGCCACAAGGGCATAGCATCAAACTTGGTCTTGAGCTATACTGCAAAGATTATGCAATTTAATTGGAATTGAAAATGAAAAACGAAATAAAATTTACGCAGCGTCCCGCATTTATAAACAGGCAATATGAATTAGATTTTCTTAGGGCTTTCATTCAGGATACCCCAAACCGTCTGCTGTTTATGTATGGTCCTAAAAGCAGCGGAAAAACTACTTTGCTTTTCAAGTTTGTTGAAGAAATAGAAAACAATCCTAAATACAATATAATGTTTTTCAATCTTAGGAAAATGCTTATTGTTAATTATTCTGATTTCATAAGAGTGTTTTTTACAGTTGCAGAAAACCTTCCGGCAAGCGAGAGCAAAACAAGATATGAATACGACTTGAAAGTATTTAAATTATCTTATGAAAGTATTGAGAAAATTGAAAAAAAGGAATACGACCCATTTATAGTGATGGAAGCTGAATTAATAAAGATGAGAAACAAGGGCATTGTTCCAATAATAATTATTGACGAACTACAGGCACTTTCAGAAATTTATTTTAATGGACAAAGAGAACTGCTAAAAGAACTATTTAATTTCTTTGTTGCAATGACAAAAGAATCTCATCTTTGCCACGTAATTATTTCGAGTTCAGATGGCTATTTCATTGAAAGAATTTATACAGACAGCAAATTGCAAAAAACAAGCACTTTCCTTGAGGTTGACTATTTAGAAAAAGAAGATATTTTTTACTGGCTAAATAATTTAGAGAAAGAATCCGGAATAACGGCTTTTACTTTAACACAGGAACAAATAGAAATCATCTGGTATTACTTTGGAGGGAGCATCTGGGAAATTTACGAACTTTTATCACATCAGTTCCAATTTGCTAACGATGGAAAAGTAAGCAATGAAGATATTATTTCTTTTTCTAAAGCAAAAATATTGGCATTTGCTATTAGATTTTTAGATTATCGTTGTTTAAAATATGACAAAGAATTATTCTTCGCATTCAATGACGTTTTAAAGAAAAAAGACAGCGTGCTGACAAGCGATATTATGTCAATAAACCCAATGTTTGAAAAAGGGCTATTAATTGATGAATTAGGCAATCTCGTTCAAAAGAACTTATTTTCTTACAATCCCGTAACAGGAGAATACAAGCCACAAGGGCATAGCATCAAACTTGGTCTTGAGCTATACTGCAAAGATTATGCAATTTAATTGGAATTGAAAATGAAAAACGAAATAAAATTTACGCAGCGTCCTGCATTCATTAACAGGCAATATGAATTAGATTTTCTTAGGGCTTTTATTAAGGATACCCCAAACCGTCTGCTGTTTATGTATGGTCCTAAAAGCAGCGGAAAAACTACTTTGCTTTTCAAGTTTGTTGAAGAAATAGAAAACAATCCTAAATACAATATAATGTTTTTCAATCTTAGGAAAATGCTTATTGTTAATTATTCTGATTTCATAAGAGTGTTTTTTACAGTTGCAGAAAACCTTCCGGCAAGCGAGAGCAAAACAAGATATGAATACGACTTGAAAGTATTTAAATTATCTTATGAAAGTATTGAGAAAATTGAAAAAAAGGAATACGACCCATTTATAGTGATGGAAGCTGAATTAATAAAGATGAGAAACAAGGGCATTGTTCCAATAATAATTATTGACGAACTACAGGCACTTTCAGAAATTTATTTTAATGGACAAAGAGAACTGCTAAAAGAACTATTTAATTTCTTTGTTGCTATGACAAAAGAATCACATCTTTGTCACGTAATTATTTCGAGTTCCGATGGTTATTTTATCGAAAGGATTTATTCGGACAGCAAATTGCAAAAAACAAGCACTTTCCTTGAAGTTGATTATTTAGAAAAAGAAGATATTTTTTATTGGCTAAATAATTTAGAAAAAGAATCCGGAATAACTGCTTTTACTTTAACTCAAGAACAAATAGAAATCATCTGGCATTACTTCGGTGGTAGCATCTGGGAAATTTACGAACTTTTATCTCACCAGTTCCAATTTGCAAAAGATGGAAAAGTAAGCAATGAAGATATTCTTTCTTTTTCTAAAGCAAAAATAAAAGCATTTGCTATAAAATTTCAGGATTATGCAAAATTTAATCCTTTTAAAATTGAATTACTAAAAATATCTAATAAATATTTTACAAAGAAAGGTTCAGTAATTTTAATGGATTACGATGCTTATGCAAAGCAAGGAGAAAATTATAAATATATTGCAGATGAAATTGGCTCATTAGTTCAAAAAAATCTGTTCTCTTACAATCCCGTAACGGGTGAATACAAACCACAAGGACACAGTATCCAGCTTGGTCTTGAGCTATACTGCAAAGATTATGCAATTTAATTGGAATTGAAAATGAAAAACGAAATAAAATTTACGCAGCGTCCTGCATTCATTAACAGGCAATATGAATTGGATTTTTTAAGGGCTTTTATTAAGGATACCCCAAACCGCCTGCTGTTTATGTATGGTCCTAAAAGCAGTGGAAAAACCACTTTGCTTTTCAAGTTTGTTGAAGAAATAGAGAAAAGTAAAATATATAAAACTATGTTCTTCAATTTAAGGGAATTGCTTATTTGCAACTATAAGGATTTTATTAAAGTTTTTTTTGAGCCGGAAGAAAGTTCAGACAAGGAAAACAGGAAGAAAATAGAGTATGACTTAAAAGTTTTTAAAATTAGTTTTGAAACTATTAAGCAACTCGAAAATAATCAGGTTGACCCTTTTAAAGTTATGAAAAGAAATTTAGAATATTTTAAAAGTCTGGGCATTGTTCCAATAATAATAATTGACGAACTACAAGCACTTTCAGAAATATATTTTAATGGACAAAGAGAACTGCTAAAAGAACTATTTAATTTCTTTGTTGCTATGACAAAAGAATCACATCTCTGCCACGTAATTATTTCGAGCTCTGATGGCTATTTCATTGAAAGAATTTATTCAGACAGCAAACTGCACAAAACAAGTGAATTTTTAGAAATAGATTATATTAGTAGAGAAGATGTATTCAACTGGCTAAATAATTTAGAGAAAGAATCCGGAATAACTGCCTTTACTTTAACACAGGAACAAATAGAACTCGTCTGGCATTACTTCGGTGGAAGCGTTTGGGAAATAAGTAACTTACTTTCACATTTAATTCAAACAGAAAATAACAATTTAGTATCTAATACAGATGTTATTTCTTTTTGCAGTGCAAAAATAAAAGCATTTGCTATAAAATTTCAGGATTATGCAAAATTTAATCCCTTTAAAATTGAATTATTAAAAATATCTAATAAATATTTTAGTGATAAAGGTTCAGTAATTTTAATGGATTATGATTCTTTTGCAAAACAAGGGGATAATTATAAGTATATAGCAGATGAAATTGGCTCATTAGTTCAAAAAAATCTTTTTTCTTACAATCCAGTAACAGGAGAATACAAACCACAAGGTCATAGCATCAAACTTGGTCTCGAGCTATACTGCAAAGATTATGCAATTTAATTGGAAATGAAAATGAAAAAATTTGTTTTATATTTACTTTTAATTAGTTTTAGTTTTAGTATTTCTTTTGCTGATGAGTTTAAAGAATTAAAATATCATTTAATCCAGTTAGAGTTAGATGAAAATTGCACTATTGAGCATCTTTCAAACATTGGATTAGATTTTGAAGGTTCAGTCAGGTTAAAAGATGAAATCACATTAATCGTAAATGATTTTGAATTAGACATTTTAAAAAAGGAAAATTTTCCATTTACTATTCTACAAGATGATTTAGCAAATTATTTTAATCGCCGGTATTTAATTAACAAAGATAAATTCAAAGACAAAGTACTTTCTGGAAATTTTCAATATGGTTCTATGGCTGGTTTCTTTACTCTTGAAGAAATTTATCAGAATTTTGACCAAATGAGAATGAGATTCCCAGAATTTGTAAAAAAAGCTGATACGATTGGCTACAGCATTGAAGAGCGGCCAATCATATCTTATTGCTTTGGAAATGATAACGACACAAGCAAACCCAGTCTTTTAATTACAGCACTGCACCATTCACGCGAGCCGGCAAGCGTCAGTGTTGTTATCTATTTTCTATGGACTTTATTGGAAATGGCTGAAGCTGGAAATGAAGAAGCAATATATTTACTTCAAAACCGCTGTTTAAGAGTAATTCCTGTTATAAATCCTGATGGTTACTACTATAATCAAACAAATTATCCAAATGGCGGTGGTATGTGGCGGAAAAACAGACGTCTTATTTCTGATGGCGTTTATGGTGTTGATATAAACCGCAACTATGGACCTTATGATTTTTGGAATGCAAGCAATAACGGTTCTTCAATTAATCCTACAAAGGAAACTTATCGCGGCAGTGAACCTTTTTCAGAGCCAGAAACCCAAGCGATTGCTAATTTATTTTATAAGTATAGAATTGATATGGTGTTTAATTTTCATACTTACGGCAATTTGATTGTTTATCCCTGGTCTGCGTTGAACTGCGAAACTGAGGATTCTCTTAAATTTAGATATATTTCCAATTTGCTTGGTAGTAAAAATCTTTATTCAAAGGGAAGAAATTTAGAAACTATTGGATACAGCACCCGTGGCGATACTGACGATTGGATGTATTATACTGACGAAACGAAAAGAAAAGCACTTTCTTTTACTCTTGAAGTTGGTAATAATTCTGATAGTTTCTGGCCCCTGCAGGATAGAATACTGGGAATTTGTAATGATGTCTTTTTTACAAATCTGCAATTCCTTTGGAGCGGCGGAGCTAATATCAGATTGACTGATTTCTACACTGAAAATACAGTAAATTACAATACTACTACTTTAAATATTAAATTACAAAATATTGGATTGCGTGATGAAAATAATGAAATAGTATGCAAGCTTAATCCACTCAATAATGGCTTTTTAATCGAAAACTCTGAATTTAAAATTCCTTCTTTAAAAGTGCTTGAAGAATACGGACACAGCTTTAAAATTATTACACAAAATGAATACGAAAATGGCTGCTATGTTGATATTGAAGTGATTATTACTCAAAATCAAATTAGAAGAAAAGATACAATAAACGTTCAACTTTTTCATTATAAAGAAATTGTTCTTTTTAACAATAAAAATTTAACTGACGTTTGGGAACTTGCTTCGTGGGGAGTTGAAACTGATTCTGATGAGATGTGTTTAGTTCTTTCTGATAGTCCTAATAAAAAGTATTCAAGTAATGAGAATAATTATTTGATTTATACTAATCCAATCGAAATCAAAACCAATATTGCGACTTTGGATTTTGAAACAAAATGGCAGATTGAAGACACTTACGATTTTGGAATAATTGAAGTATCAACAGATATGGGAATAAACTGGACTAATCTAAAATCAAAGAATATGCAAACTGGCTCCGGAGTAAAAGATGGAAGACAAAAAGCGAATACTTACGGTTTTTCAGGTAATACATCGCTTTGGACTCGTCAATCAATTGATTTGTCTGAGTATTATTGCAATTCAATTTTAATTAGATTTGCTGTCTTAAGCGATAACACAACTCAATTAGACGGCTGGAAACTGAAGAATATAAGAATACTCGAATATGAAAAATATGACTCTTATGCTGATGATAATAAAATTGATAACTTTGATAATAAAATTTATCCGAATCCAGCTATTAATTCAGATTTTTTATTTATGGAGATTGATTTTAAAAAGAATAGTGAATTTATCAACATAAGCATTCATAATCTTCTTGGTGAACAAATTGATTGTTACGAATTTTTAAATCCAGTAAATTTAATCAGAATACCAATTTCAAATTTGCAATCCGGAATTTATTTCATTGAAATTGTTGATAAAAGCAGCAGGTCAATACAAAAATTCATAAAGCAGTAAAAAGGTTTAGCAAATCTTAGAACTCCAGATGCCTCGTAGTTTGTTGTTTCGCATTTTTTATTATAAGAAATTAAATTTGAAT
>CAZCLJ010000102.1:0-14194 GCA_964499465.1 uncultured Hyphomicrobiales bacterium | reverse complement strand
AATGACAAATAACAAATTCCCAATTTTTCCGTTTATGGTTCATAGTTTATGGTTTTCGGTAATCGTCTGTCAGCTGTCAGCAATCAGCTATCGGCTTTCAGTAATTTATCACTAATCACTAATCACTAGTCATTAGTCATTAGTCATTGACAATTAGTATTATTTCTTTTACTAATGACTAATGACTAATGACGAATCTCCAATTCCCAATTTTTCCGTTTATGGTTTATGGTTTTTGGTCATTCGTCATTCGTCATTGGTTTATGGTTTATGGTTTTTGGTCATTCGTCATTCGTCATTGGTTTATGGTTTTTGGTCATTCGTCATTCGTCATTGGTTTATGGTTTTTGGTCATTCGTCATTCGTCATTCGTCATTGGTTTATGGTTTTTGGTCATTCGTTATTCGTCATTCGTCATTGGTATTTTTCTTTACTAATGACAAATGACGAATGACGAATAACTAATAACTTAATTACCGAAAACCAATAACCATAAGCTGAAAGCCGACAGCTGAAAGCCGACAACTGACTACCAACAACCGACTACCGACTACACCTCAATCCAAATTGGACTACTTGGTTGAGCGTACTGCGTCAAATTCTTAGTATTGACGCGAAAGTAATTGCGCTTGCCACTTTCTACGCTTATGACGAAACTTGCTTCTGCGGTTTTGCCCTGAAGGGAAAAATCCCCTGCGGGCTGTCCATTTTCTACTACTGAACGGTAAACGCTGTATTCTGTTGCTGTTGGGACTGCTGTCCATGTTAAATTGTATTTACCCGGTTCAATTTCTGTATCGCTAATTTGCAGATTAGTAGCGGGCGGAAGAACGGCAAAATACCACTGCTCCAGGTCTTCGGTTGCCGGACCGAAGCCATTCATGTTTCTAGCCCTGACGCGATAAAAACCTTGTCCATCACTTGGGATATAATGGAAACTCGTTTCGCTTCCAGAATAAATCTCTGTATAGCCCTCGCCTTCTTTCTTTTCCAACTGGTAACTTGTGGCGTGATTCACCACATCCCACCAGAAAGTTTTGCCAATAAAATCATATCTAAAGTTTGCTGGGACAGACAAGCCGCCAGCTTCCTTTTGATAGATGATGTAATCGTTATATTTTGCAGGGTCAACATTTGCATAGAGTTTTTTTCCGATTTCGGCAAGAGATGTAACTTCTCTGTAAAGCATATTTCCAAGCTCGACCCGCTCTTGTGCTTTATCATCTCTTTCAACCATTGCATCGTGCTTTGCTTTTTTAGCTGATTCAAAGGCATCGCACAAATCCAAAAAATCGTCTAACATTGCTTGGGTCAAGCCGGTATCGGCAAGGTCGGGCAAAAAATGTGTCATGGAAAGGTACATACTTCTGGCGAGCCGTAAAACCGTGTCTTCGGGCTGATTGTGGATTCCAACAATATCTAGCATTTTATACTGCTTGGAATTTGCGCCCCACTTCGTTTCGACACGCCAAGCCATTCGAGTCATTGCATCTTTCAACTCTTTGAACTTGTTGTTTTTGGTCTCGGTTGCAAGTGTTTGCAAGCCGGCAAGATATTCATCAGAAGGAAACATCTCAAAATCGTCTCCTTTTGCGCTTAACGCTGTGATTTTTGCTTCTGTTAAACCAAAACTTGTTAAATCTAACAAGTCGCGGGTAGCAATTGAGCAAAAATTCGAGACAAAGGTGCTTAACTCACCGTCAGTTAAGGTATAAAGTCTTTTTACTTCATCGTTCGGCATAATTTCTATCTCCAATGGAAAGTGAAAAAAATGATTATTTAATTTATCTAAAACACTTTTTACTTCTTCTGTATAAAAATTAATAATAACTGCCTTCCCAGAAGACCTGAAAACTCTCCCAGAAGCATTAAAAACTCTCCCAGAAGCATTGAAAACTCTTCCAGAAGCTCTAAAAACTCTCCCAGAAGCATTGAAAACTCTTCCAGAAGCTCTAAAAACTCTCCTAGAAGACCTAAAAACTCTCCCAGAAGACCTGAAAACTCTCCCAGAAGACCTGAAAACTCTCCCAGAAGACCTGAAAACTCTCTCAGAAGACCTGAAAACTCTCCCAGAAGACCTGAAAACTCTTCCAGAAGCTCTAAAAACGCTGTTTTAAAAGTGAAAAACTACCTGAAACACACTATTACAGCAACACGCAAAGGGATTAAGCCCTTTATTTTCATCTATATATAACAACTATGTAAAAATCCGATGAAAAATTAAGAAATTTTACAATACAAAGCAAGAGAAATTTTATTTTTTAGGAAATTTTTTTTTAATAGATGGACTCCACTTGGGAAAGTGGAGTCCATCTTTCTTCTTTTAAAAATCAATAAATCGCTTAGATGTGCCACACTTTCTTAAGTGTGGCACATCTTGAATTCTTTTCTTTTATCCCGCCAGGGATTTTATTATTGTAGAAAAATCAAACAACGAAACCGATTTATCCCGCCAGGGATTATATTATGTGAGTTTGCAAAATTTAATCCCTGGCGGGATAATGTTGGCAAAAAAGAACATTTACTACAATAATTTAATCCCTGGCGGGATAGTTTGGAATTTATTTTGTTTGTTTTATAGAGACGCAGCATGCTGCGTCTCTACGGGTGTTTTTATTCTAATATTCTCAATTTGAAATAAGAAAAAACAGGAATTACTAAAAACAATATAATCAAATTTAAAAAATTGAATATCTATTTAATCAATAAAATAATTAAAAAAAGTAAGGAATAAACTGATACATATAAAATAATTAAAAAAATTATAAACTTTATTATATAAATTATTATTAAATTGCAAAAAAACAAAAGAAAAAATATGAGCTATAAATTTGAATATATTGAAAAAGAGATAATTGACCAGTATTTATTTGATGAAAATAAAACAAGACCTTGGATTATTGGTTTTAGTGGCGGTAAAGACTCAACAATGTTACTCCAGATTGTATGGGATTCTTTATTGAAAATTGAACCTTCATTAAGAACAAGACCAATATATGTTATATCAAATGATACTTTAGTTGAGAATCCAAAAATTGTAAAATACGTTGAAAAAGTACTTCATCAAATACAAAAAAGTGCAACCGAACAATCTTTACCAATTGAAGTAGTAAAAACTAAACCTAGATTAGAAGATACTTTTTGGGTTAATTTAATTGGCAAAGGTTACCCTGCACCAAATAGTAATATTTTTAGATGGTGCACAGATAGATTAAAAATAAATCCAACATCAAGATTTATAAAGAGTATTGTAAAAAATGGAGAAGAAGCAATAATACTATTAGGGACAAGAAGTGAAGAAAGTGTAAAAAGAGCAAGGTCAATTAAAAAGCATGAGATTAAGGGTAAAAGACTTAGAAAACATTTATTAAATAATGTTTTTGTTTATGCACCAATAAAAGATATAACAACAAATGAAGTCTGGAAATATTTAATGATTGTATCTTCCCCTTGGAAAGCAGATAATGAAGATTTAGTTAGATTATATAAAAATGCAAATCATGGAGATTGCCCATTGGTTATTGACAAAACAACTCCATCTTGCGGACATAGTAGATTTGGCTGTTGGATTTGTACTGTTGTAAAAAGAGACAAATCTATGGAAAGTTTAGTTGAAAATGGCGAAGAATGGATGTTACCGTTATTGAAATATAGAGATGAACTCGCAAATTCAAGATATGATAGAGATAAAAGAGAAAATAGAAGACGAATAAATAGAAAACTTACAATTCCCCCTGAAGAAGAAGAGTGGGGGGCTTATACTTTAGAGTATCGGTCATATTTATTAGATTATCTATTAAAGATTCAAAAAGATATTCAAGAAATTGAACCAAATATTGAATTAATTACTCATCAAGAACTAGTTGCTATTCAACTTCTATGGTATTCTGATGGTTATTTTCAAAAAAGTGTTTCGGATATTTACAATAAAATTTACAATAACGGTATTGATATGAAAAAAATTGATGAAAAATTTCAAAAAGAACATGAATTATTAAAGTCAGTTTGTACTGAAGATTTAAATTATTATAAACTGATTTCTGAATTATTAACCATTCAAAAAACAAAATCTTTAATGCTTCGGCGAAGAGGTTTGCAAAATGATATTGAAAATAGGATAGAAGAATTTATAAAAGCAAGTTGAAATAATATTAGAAAAGTATTATGAAAATAAAAGAAGTAGAGCTAAAAAACTTTCGTTTATACTATGGTTTAAACAAAATCGACCTTGAAACAAACGACAAGAATATAGTATTAATAAGCGGAAAAAATGGCTTTGGTAAAACTACATTCTTAATGGCATTAGTATGGTGCTTATATGGAAAACAAATGCAAGAAGTAGATGAAAGTTTTTATAAAGAAATCAACGACCAAGGAGGATATTATAAATATATTGGGAATAGTCTTAATAGATTAGCAAAAACACAAGGTGAAACTAGTTTTTCAATATCGACAACGTTTATTGATATAAAAATTCCTGAAATCTCTTGCAAAGAAATTAAAATTATAAGAAAATTTAATATTTTAGATAGTGATAGTGTTGAAATTTTAATTGATGGATACCCTAATGAACTAACTCAGGAAATAGGAACTGAAATATTTATAAGAGATTTTATTTTACCAAAGGATATAGCAAAGTTTTTCCTTTTTGATGCAGAAAAAATTGTATCTTTAGCTGAGGTAAATACAATAGAGCAAAGGAAAAAATTGAGCATAGCATACTCAGAAGTATTAGGAATTAAAAAGTATGAAGATTTAAAGAAGAATTTAGAAGATATGCAAATACGATTAAGACAAGACTCAGCAAGTAAAAAAGAAAAAGAAGAATTAAACTATTTAATATCAAAAGTTGAAGTAACAAAGAATGAAATAGAAGAATTTGAAGAAAGAAAAAAAGAAATTGACGATAAAAAAAATAGTAATAAATATGATTCTAACAAAATTCAAGAAAAGTTAATTAGAGAAGGAAACTTAATTACAGCCGAGGAATTAGATGAATTAAAAGCAGAAGCATACGAATTAGAGCAATATTTAGAACAATTACAGAATGATTTAAAATCATCTTACGATATTATACCTTTTGCAATTACAGGAGATTTATTAAATGATTTATTAAAGCAAATTGAATCTGAAAACAATATAAAATCAATTAGATATAATTATGAGAAAATAAATGAAGTCATTGAAAATATATTAACTGATTTAGGAGAAGAAAGAAAGCATTTTACGGGAGTAATTGAGAACAGAGTTGATGAATTTTATAAAGCAACTATAAAAAAATTAATAAAAAAACATTTTTATTCTGGAATTCAGGAACCACAAGGGGAAATTAACATTTATCATGATTTTTCTGATAGTGAATTAAATGAGTTTAAAACTTTAGTAAATAATATTAAACTTTCTTTTAAAGAAACATTTAAAAGAACTAATGGAAATTTTATTCAAACTGTAAATGAATTACGTAATATTCGAATAAAAATTAAAAATGCAGAGGAAAATAAAGAAGACCCGATAATTGCAGAATTAAGAAGACAAAAAGACCAATTAGAAAAAGAGATAATTATTTTTGATAATGAAATTATTCAATCGGAAGTGCGAATTGTCGAGTTGAAAAAGGATATTGTTAATTTCGAAAAGAAAATATATGAATTATCAAAAAAAATAGAAGTATCTGCAAAAAATAAGGAAAAAGATCAAATAGCTACAAGTTTAATATCAAAATTAAAAGATTTTATAATAAGATTTAAAGAAGAAAAGAAGAAATCTCTTGAAGAACAAATTTTAAAAAGTTTAAAAACATTAATGCATAAAAAAGATTTTATATCAAAAGTTGTTGTTGATATTACAGTTGAATTTATTGATATACAACTTTACAATAACAGAGGTGAAGAGGTTAAAAAAGAAACTTTATCAAAAGGTGAACAGCAAATGTATGCTACTTCACTTTTAATGGGACTTGTAGAAGAATCTGAAATTGAGTTTCCAGTATTTATTGATAGTCCAATGCAAAAATTTGACGAAACTCATTCAGTAAACATAGTGCAGTTTTTTTATCCAAATATTTCAAATCAAGTAGTAATCTTTCCTTTATTAAAGAAAGAATTAAGTACTGAAGAATATAAAATATTACTGCCTAATATTTCTAAATCGTATATTATTCACAATAAAGAAAATGATAAGTCTAGTTTTATAGAAATTGAACCTAATAATCTTTTTGAAAAATATGAAGGACTTTATCAAGATGCTAATTAATATTAAAACATCAGAAAGCAACAAACAAATTGTTTCAGAATTAACAAGAAAACTTAATTTTGGTTCAGAAAATATAATAGCTAGAATAGCTTTTTCTTACTCTCTTTCAAAAAATTATAAATTAAATATAGAAACAGATTTAAAAGATTCAAAAGGAAAAGAATATAAAGATGATATACTTTTTGGTAAACATAGAGATGTTTATATTGCATTGATTTGTCAGCATTATGGTATTTATAAAACTGACAAAGATATAGCAAAGTATATAAAAATGCACATTGATTTAGGTTTAGAATTGATTTATAAACTGTTTGAAAATAACAAGAATTATACTGGTTTTGATTTTCTATTAGAAAGTATTGACAGAGGAATTGATAGCTTAGAAAACTCTACTATAAGTTTTGATTATGTAAATAATTATAACCAACTTATTAATAAAGAATTTTATCAACAGCCAACAAAAATTCAAGCTGGCGTTACTTTAGATGGCAATTCAGAAATTTATTTTATTCCAAATGATGTTTCAACTTATAATAATTGTCATATTGCTATTGCTGGTGGAACTGGAACAGGTAAAACACAATTTGCTCTTGATTTATTAAGACAATTCTCTCAAATTTCTGGTAATTCCATAAATTTTTTATATTTAGATTTTAAAGGTTTAAAGAAAGAAGATATTAAAAACTTTGATAAATTCTTTAATGAAACAAATTCTACTTTTATTGATGCTCCTCAACAACCTTTTCCAATTAATCCTTTATCATTTGTTGATAGTGTAAATGAGAAAAATAGAATTATGGGAATTAATAAGTTTGTTGATATAATAACAAATTATTCGCATATAGGTACAAGACAAAGGCAAATTTTAAAAGACGCAACTACTGAAGCATTTAAAAATAAAAAAAATGGAGAAATCCCAAACTTTAGAGACATATTCGAACAGTATTTAATAATTACAGAAGATAAACCAGATACATTAAAAGAGATTATTCAAAACTTAAGCGAACTTGATATATTTGATAATTCTAATAAATTCGATTCAAATTTTTTTAATAATAATTACTATTTTAGTTTATCTGGTGATTTGCCTAATTCAGTTAGATTTACTGCAGTTTTCCTTATAATAAATTATATTTATAATTCCTTTATGAATATTGAGAACGCAACTATTGAAAATGGTTATGTTGGCATTAGATATGTATTATTGATTGATGAAGCACATGTAATTTTTAAAGAAAAAAAGTATCAGGATTTGCTTGAAAAAATATTACGTGAAATTCGTTCAAAGGGAGTGAGCGTAGTAATGCTTTCACAAGGAATTGAAGAATTTAATCAACCATCTTTTGATTTTTCAAGTATGTGTGAAATAGCATTTTTACTTGATATTAAAGAAAAAAACAATCTAAAGTCAATTACAAAGTTTATGGGATTTAGTGAAAAAGAAAATTCTAAAATTTCTCGAAGTTTTGAAAAAATTCAAAAAGGTCAAGCAATTAGCAATATAAAAGAATTTACCAAAGCAGAATTATTTAAAATTAATCAGTTTTATATGTGTAAGTAATATGATTAAGCAAGCAACTTTAGATTTATTAGATTCTGAACTACGTAATGAAACTTCCAATTTCAAATCTTTGAGTTATACTAACAGATTGAAACTTTTTACGTTTGGTTTAAGAATTGACCCTTTAAGATCTCAGGAATATTTTGATAGAATTAGTGCAAACGATTTAAAATGGAATGAGCCAATAAAATATTCTTCAAAACCAAATTTAGATAATATCATTAAAGATAATGAAGTAGGTATTTATTTATTTGTTGTTGAACCAGAAAAACTGATTTTAAATATGCCTAAGTATGTGCTTTATGTTGGTATATCAGGTGCAAACGATTCACAAAGACCATTAAGAGAACGTCTCAAAGATTACTTTTATTATGAAAAAATTAAGAAAAGAACTAACATACATCAAATGTTAGGACTTTATTATGAAAATATTTACATTTATTATGCTTATTTCGATAATATTAATAAGAACATAGAAGATGTTGAAACTGCACTTCATGAATTTTTTTCACCGCATTTTGCCCGTAAGGCATTTGAATTAGAAACAAGAAAAGCAGCTAATGCTTGGCAATAAAAGGGGATTATATGTCTAAAAAATTAAATTTAATATGTTTAAGAGGAATCCTTGGTGATTGGATTTATTATTCTTCAATGATGTCTGCTGAACAGATTAAGGAATGGGTTAAACCTTCAAAGGATATCCGAGAAGCAAAATCATTAGATGAAATCTTACAAAGAGATCTTAAAGAAAGAAAAAAAGATATTGCAAAATATCTTTTAAATGAAAATAGTAGATTTTTTAGTTCAATTGTTATTGGTGTTTTTGGTGGGTTGCCGAAATGGTACGAGTTTAGTTTAAAAAGTAATCCTAATATTGATATATCAATTGATACTGACGATTATACAAATTCTATTGGTATTTTATCATTTGAAGGTAATGAAAAAATGTTCGCAATTGATGGCCAGCATAGAGTCGCTGGAATAGCTATTGCTTATGATGAAATTATTAAGAAAAATAAAAAAAATCAATTTCTTGATGATCAATATCCTGTATTGTTTTTAGCACATATTGACGATGAATTAGGAAAAAAGAGAACCAGAAAATTATTTTCAGATATTAATAAAAAAGCAAAACCTGTAGCCCAGGGTGATAGAATAAAAATTGATGAAGAAGATTTAATAGCTATTACTACAAGAAGAATTTATGCTACTTATCCATATTTTCAGAATGGTAAATTGATTTCACTTACTGAAAATGCTAAATTAGAACAGAAAGATACAAGTAACTTTACTAATTTATTAGGTTTGTATAACTTAATTAAAGTCTTGTCAAAGCTATTTAATCCTCAAAAAAGTATTCAGCTATGGGATGAAGCTAATATTGTTACTTTAAAATCAATTGTAGAGTGTTTCTTTGATTTTATTATTGAAAATGTTAATGAATATAAAAGTTATTTCATTGATAATACTTTATCAATAGAAAAGGCAAGAAAGGACAATAAGTATTTATTATTTAGACCAATTGGTTTAGTTCTATTAGGTAAATTATATGTTCATTTTTTTGAAAATTTAGATTATTTAAAGGAAGTTATTAATAAAATTGGTTTTATTTTCCCTGAATCTCCTTTAAATAATGTTGTTTGGAATAATGGAAGAATGGAAGCAAAATCCAGCAATCAAAATATTGCTTTTAAACTAGTTCTTTATATTTTGAATCAACTTAATGATAATGAAGAAAATAATTTATTAAATCAATATCGTATATTATTAAAAAATGAACATTTGAATTTGCCTAATAAGTTATAGATATTAATCTTTTGCTTTCTAAATTAAAAAAAATTTAAAAAATAAACACATTAATATTCTCTTCAAAAGCCACCCTTTTCAGCGTGGCTTTTCTTTTACTCAAATCTGTTCAAATAATCCAAACAAACAAGCTAATAATGTTTTTAAATCTGGTTTCTCTTTTTTCTATAATGGTTTATTATGGAAATAAAAAAACCTTCCCAAGCACAGCTTGGGAAGGAGAATATTGAATTTCTCCCCAAGCACAGCTTGGGAAGGAGGGTTATTGTTAATTCAAACCGAATATTTTCATATCTTCTTCTACGGTTGAATTCTTTTGAACACCAAATTTTTCTACAATAAATTTTGTAACATTTGGAGTTAAAAATGCTGGCAGTGTCGGCCCAATATGTGTATTTTTAATTCCAAGATAAAGCAAAGCAAGATGAACGATAATTGCCTTTTGCTCATACCAGGCAATGTTAAAGACGATTGGAAGTTTGTTAATATCATCTAATCCAAGCACTTCTTTCAGTTTCAAAGCAACGAAAGCCCAGGAATAAGAATCATTGCACTGCCCGGCGTCAAGCACTCTTGGAATTCCACCAATATCGCCAAGATTTAATTTGTTGTAACGGTATTTGGCGCAGCCGGAAGTAAGAATGACGGTATCTTTCGGAAGCTTTTCTGCAAATTCAGTGTAATACTCGCGGCTCTTCATACGTGCATCGCAGCCGGACATAACAACCATTTTTTTAATAGCACCGGAATTTACGGCTTCAAGCACTTTGTCGGCAAGAGCAAGCACCTGATTATGAGCAAAACCAATAGTAAGCTCGCCTTGTTCAATTTCGGTTGGTGGCTGACTTTTCTTTGCTAATTCAATAACTTCAGAAAAATCTTTGCGTCCATTGGGCAATCGCTTGTCAATGTGTTTCCAGCCAGGCATACCAGTAATGCCAGTAGTAAATACTCTGTCGTTATAAGTAGTATTTTTTCTCGGTGGAACCAAGCAATTTGTTGTGAAAAGAATCGGACCATTGAATTTTTCAAAATCCTCAAGTTGCTTATGCCAAGCTCCTCCATAGTTTCCATACAAATGAGAATATTTTTTAAATTGTGGATAGGCGTGTGCCGGAAGCATTTCAGAGTGAGTATAAATGTCTATACCTTGTCCTTCCGATTGAATTAACAAATCTTCCAAATCTTTTAAATCGTGACCACTAATCAGGATACCGGGATTTTTCCCAACGCCGAGTTTCACGTTAGTGATTTCCTGATGTCCGAAAGCAGTGGTATTTGCCTTGTCTAAAAGTGCCATAACTTTAACGCCAAGTTCACCTGTTTTCATCACCCAATCGACCATTGAATCTAAATTCATTGGTTTAGTTAGCATTACCAAACTTTCTTCAATTTGGCTATAGATGTCCTTATCCTCTTGTCCCAGCACAAAAGCGTGTTCGGTGTATGCGGCAGCACCTTTCACTCCGAACAGCACATACTTTTTCAAAGAGCAAATGTCTTCATTTGCATCGTAAGTTTCGGTGCCGACTGTTTTGGATTTTGTAATAAATTCTTCTTTTGTAGTAGCATTCCAGTTAATTGAATCGTGGTTTTCGGTAATTTTGATTTTGCTTTTCAAATTATCGCGATAGCTTATGCTTTGCCTGATAAAATCAATAAGCATATCATCATCGAAATTGCCATTAGTAATGGTTGAAAATAAGCAATTAACGATGTGCTTACTTTCGGCATTGGTATCAATCCCCTGCTGACGTGCTTCGGTTGTAGCAAAGGAAAGTCCCTGACAGGAATAAATTAATAAATCCTGAATACCAGCGGTATCATCTTTTTTTCCGCATGTTCCTATTTCTGCGCAGCCGATATTTTTTGCTGCTTCCTGGCATTGGTTACAAAACATTTTTTTTCTTTCAAAATGTGGATAAAATGGTTAATTTATAAAAACTATTGTATATAATTCATAGAAAATCTAATAATAATTTCTTGTCATTCTGAACGAAGTGAAGAATCCAGAAATATTTCTTTGAGCCACTACTCTCTGGATTCTTCACTTCGTTCAGAATGACCGACAAAATGTGATGTCATTGGCAACGAAGTGAGGAATCTCACAAGTCATTGCTACCGCTCAAACTTTCGCAAAGTTAAGAAACTTTACGAAAGTGAAAGGAGAAAGTCATACGAGCAGCAAGCTGATAGCATAACAAGAATTTCCTTGTCATTCTGACGGATGTCAGAATCCATCTTAAAAAAAAGTTTTTATTGGTCATTCGTCATTAGTTATTGGTCATTATTATTTTTTTCTAACTCAACTTTCCTAATTTATTAAATTAAGTAAATGTAGAGTAGTAGTGTATTACAAATAATACTATTTTTTTCTAATTTTTTTCTAATCTTTTAAAAAAACTAGATTTATTAATAAAACCTTTTAACACCTCCCCTACCCCTCCTTATTAGGAGGGGAATAAGAACAGTTCTATGTTTTATCGTTCCCCTCCTAAAAAGGAGGGGAAAGTGGAGGTGTGTATTTTGTTTTTTTTAAAGCTTGAGTGCATTATTATATTCTTCTTTATTTCATACACTTGCTACAACAAGAAAAGTAGAATAACTAACAACTAATGACCAATGACTAATGACTAATGACTATCACACCTCTTTGTGTTCTCTCAAGGACGAATAGCAAGATGGATTCTGGCATACATCAGAAAGACAATCTACAGCATCTTCGCTTGCGAAATGGGTTTTGGTGCTTTTACAACAAGGATTCTCGCAATAGCATCAATGCTGTTGGAAAGACAATGCACAATGTCTTTCGGGCTTTCGACTAAATTGTCTTTGGATACAGCAATTGTCTCATCTCCAACTCTTACATCAACAGTTCCTTCGAGTATATAGAAGAATACATCGACAGCAGTAATATGGGGCTTAAGAGATTCACCGGGCTGGAGTGTTATGTGCATTGCCTGTGCTGTTTCCTTATCATAAAGTTTTCGGACATCTACTTTATGAGGTGTTTCAACGATTAGCGTGTTTTTTACATTTATTATATTCATAGTGTTTTGGAGTTTTTATGTTAGTAAATATTTCCATAGAGGAATAATTTCAATTTCATTTCCATCAATTTTAATTTCTTCTTCTTTTGTTTCATTTATAATCATCAATCTTTTGGGGTTGAGAGTTTTATTTGCTTTTAAAAGCGAATCAATCTCTCTTTTAAATGTTTTTTCTGCTGTAATATCTTGAGCAACCTGTATTAAAGTAACTTCGTTTTTTTGATTTGTTACAAGAAAATCGACTTCACATTTTCCATCAGAATAATAATTAATTCGATTTTCTTTTCTTTTTTCATTTAAAAAAACAATATTTTCAATTTTTCTTCCAAGATTTTGACTTAATGAAGTGCTTAAAGCATTTATTAAACCAGTATCTATTGAGTAAACTTTTCTTGGATTGCGAATTTCCTCTTTTATTTTAAATGAATGCTTTTGCAAATAGCAAATCAAATATGTTTCTTCAAGATAAGATAAATACTCTTTAACAGTATTAACGCTATTAATTTGAAGAGAATTGCTTAATTTATTATAAGTAAAAAGAGAACTAAAATAGTTTATCATAGTTAATCCGAGTTCTTTTAACGTAGTTATATCACGAATTTTATAACGTTCAACAATATCTCTAAAAATGATTTTTTCAAATAATTCTCTTAAATATTTGTTTTTATTTTCAAGAATGTTAATTTCTGGAAAACCTCCATATTCAATATATTCATTTAGTAACAAGCGTATTTTAGCCATTTTTTTTGTTGAATTAAATTGATTTTTATCATAGTTTTCATTTTTTAATTTTAAATATTCTCTAAAAGAAAAAGGAAAAAGCTCAATTTGAATACTTCTGCCTGTCAGGTGAGTTGCTAACTCACGGCTTAGCATTTTAGAGTTGCTTCCGGTAAGAACAATGTTGTATCCTTGCCGCATAAGCCGGTTCACAAATAGTTCCCAGCCATATACGTTTTGGATTTCATCAAAAAGTAAATATTGAGCATTTGGATAAGCAACTAAAATATTTTCTAAAATCTGGTCTAAATCATTTGCTTCTAATCCCATAAGACGCTCATCATCGAAATTTAAATAGCCGTAATTCTGTCCTTCAAGAAGCTGGTGGCAGAAAGTACTTTTTCCACATCGTCTTACGCCAGTTATGACTTTTATAATTTTTTCGTCTAAAAATTTTTTAGCATAAGAAAAAACATCTCTTTCAACCAATTTAATATTTTTCCTAATATTTAACTCTTCTGCTTGGTCTGCTAATACTCTTTTTATAATTTGTTCATTCATAAATATTTTCAATTAATCAACATAATGCACAAATATAATTATTTTTGTGCAATATACTGCATAATAATTTGTTTATTCGTTTATTCGTTTAATTGTTTATTTGTTGAATCGTTTATTCGTTTAATTGTTGAATTGTTTATTCGTTTAATTGTTGAATTGTTTATTCGTTTAATTGAATAACTATAAACCTATCAATTATCAATTATCAATTGTCAATTATCAATTATCAATTGTCAATTGTCAA
>CAZCLJ010000101.1:0-14250 GCA_964499465.1 uncultured Hyphomicrobiales bacterium | reverse complement strand
GAGTTAGGAGATTTGCCTCGTAAAGAACAAATTCGCAGTTAGCAATTAATATTTTATTAGTCATTGGTCATTAGTTTGTAACTACTAATGACTAATGACTTAATAATAGTACTCTTTTAAAAATTTAACTACTTATTATAAAATATGCGCAATAACAAACTACGAAGCATCAAGAGTTCTGAAGCTAATAAAGCAAGATGTCCTGCATCTCGGAAATATAGAACATCTTGCTTTCTTGCAAAGTAAAATCATCGGATGACTGCCAGTCATCCGATGACTATAAAGTTCACTAATAAGCCATTACATATTCTCAATTATTGCAGTGCCAAATTCAGAGCATTTTAACTCTTTAGCACCTTCGGTCAAACGGGCAAAATCGTAGGTAACTTTCTTTTGCTCAATTGTTTTTTCAATTGCTTTTACAATTAATTCAGCAGCTTCCAGCCATCCAATGTATTCAAACATCATAACACCGGATAGAATAAGAGAGCCGGGATTTACTTTGTCTAAATTAGCATATTTTGGAGCGGTTCCGTGAGTTGCCTCAAAAATTGCATGTCCTTGAATATAATTAATATTTGCGCCGGGAGCAATTCCAATACCACCAACAATAGCAGCAAGCGCATCAGAAATGTAGTCGCCATTTAAATTTAAAGTGCAAATAACAGAATATTCATTGGGACGGGTTAAAATTTGTTGCAAAAAAGCATCAGCAATAAAATCTTTAACAAGCAGTTTGCCGGCTTTCAATGCTTCCATTTGGGCATTGTCGGCAGCAGTTGTTCCATCTTTTTCCTTGATAACATCATACTGTCGCCATGTGAAGCATTTGTCTGCGTATTCTTCTTCAGCCACGTCATAGCCCCAATTTTTAAAAGCACCTTCAGTAAATTTCATAATATTGCCTTTATGCACAAAACAGACTGATGGCTTTTTATGTTTCAAAGCAAAATCAATAGAGGCACGGGCTAACCTTTTCGTTCCTTCTTCAGAAACGGGTTTTATGCCGATTGAAGAAGTTTCGGGAAAGCGGATTTTTTTAACCTCCATTTCTTTAATCAAAAAGTCAACAATTTTTTTTGCTTCAGGTGTGCCGCTCATCCATTCAATACCTGCATAAATATCTTCTGAATTTTCACGGAAAATTACCATATCACAAAGTTCAGGGCGTTTTACCGGCGATGGAACTCCTTTGAACCAACGCACAGGACGCTGACAAACATATAAGTCAAGTATCTGCCTTAAAGCAACATTTAAGGAGCGAATGCCACCTCCGACAGGAGTGGTGAGCGGACCTTTTATTGAAACTACGTGTTCAAGAATGTTATCTAAGGTTTCCTTAGGTAACCAGTCATTCTTCTCTTTGAACGCTTTTTCACCAGCAAAAACTTCTTTCCAGAAAATTTTTCTTTTGCCGTTATATGCTTTAGCAACGGCGGCATCAAGGACTCTTACGGTGGCTGCCCAAATATCGGGACCAGTGCCATCACCTTCAATAAATGGAATTATTGGGTCGTCTGGGATGTGTAAAATCCCATTACTTACTGTAATTTTTGTTCCTGCCATATTTTCCCTAAATTTTGTGAAAAAAAAAATACTTATTATTTTTGAAAAAAAAACTAAATTACAATTTATTAAATTTGTATTTTAAATGCAATTATTTATTTTTCTTTTTAATTTTGAAAAAAGAACTTCAATATATTAAAGGCATAGGACCAAAACGCTACGAAGCGTTTGTTAAAGAAGGACTTAAATCGTCTGGTGATTTTCTTTATTATTTCCCCCGCGATTATATAGACAGAACAAACGTTGATACTCTAAAATCCTTAGCTGTCAAACTTCGTCAGGAAACCAATTTTACAAATGGTAGCATTTCAGACGATTTTTCATTTAAATTGGAATTTAGTTTCGTTGGCAGAATTAGTGAAAAAAAACTTCATACTTTTGGAAAAAACCGTCAATTTCTTAAATTGGTCGTTAGCGATTTACATAATGGTTTAGCAGAAATAATTTTTTGGAATTATGCCGAATATTATGCTAAGCTATATGAATTGAAAGAACTAATATCAGTAAGTGGTAAGCCAGAGCTGAACCGCTTCGGAACGATTTGCTTCAATCACCCGGAAATTCAACGTATTGACTCTGCTGACGAAAAGCAATTTGAAACGGGAAAAATTCTTCCTATTTACAAACTTTCTGACAATTTAAAAAAATATAAAATTACTTCAAAAACTATTCGGGACATTATTTCTATTATTCTTCCAGATGAAATAAAGGATTTAAACGATACCTTTCCCCAATATATTTTAAAAAATAACAATTTCCCAACAATTCAGGAAGCAGTAAAAAATCTTCATTTCCCGGAAAAAAAAGAAGATATTGAAAAAGCAAGGCAGCGAATGAAATTCGAGGAAATTTTCTTTTTTGAGCTTCTTCTTGCGGTTCGTCAAAGGAAAATTAAATTTATAGAAAAAGGTTTAGTCCTCACTCCAAAAAGCAAATCAGCACGGAAACTCTACAATTCTTTGCCTTTCAAATTGACAAAAGACCAAATAAAAGTAATTAACGAAATAACTGACGATATGCAAAGCGGCAAGCCAATGAACCGTTTGCTACAAGGTGATGTCGGCTCCGGAAAAACAATTGTTGCTCTTCTTTCTATGCTTGTCGCTGTTGATAATGGCTTCCAGGCTGCACTAATGGCTCCAACAGAACTGCTTGCAGAACAGCATTACCATACTATTACAAATTATCTGAAAGAATTTGATATTAACGTTGTCCAACTTGTTGGTGGACAAAAAAAGAGAGTTCGCCAAGATTTGTTGGAAAAAATTTCAAACGGCGAAGGAAATATTATTGTTGGCACCCATGCTCTTTTTGAAAGTGAAATACTTTATAAAAATCTCGGATTGATTATTATTGATGAACAGCATAGATTTGGAGTAGCTCAACGGGCAGAACTAATTACACTCGGGAAAAAATCTCACGATGGAAACGACGTAGCTCCTCATATACTTGTTATGTCCGCAACTCCAATTCCCCGCACATTATCAATGACGCTTTATGGCGACCTTGACGTTTCAATTATCCGTGAAATGCCAAAAAACCGCAAGCCAGTCAAAACAAAAGTCGTCTTTGAAAGTCAGTTGCCAAATGTATTTAATTTTATTCGGGAAGAAGTGAAAAAAGGCAGACAGGCATTTATCGTTTATCCGTTAGTAGAAAAATCTGAAAAATTAGATTTGAAATCGGCAACGGAGCATTACGAACAGTTAAAAAGTGAGGTCTTTCCTGATTTGAAATGCGGACTACTTCACGGGCAAATGTTTTGGTATGAAAAAGATGAAACTATGCACGCTTTTTTAGAGAAGAAATACGATATTCTTGTTGCTACAACTGTTATTGAAGTTGGGATTGATATTCCTAATGCAACGATTATGCTTATTGAAAACTCTGAACGGTTCGGACTTTCGCAACTTCACCAGTTGCGTGGAAGAGTAGGAAGAGGAAGCGAGCAATCTTATTGCATTTTAGCAACCAAAGAAAATTTCAAATTCCATTTTAATAAGAAGCAGCAAGACGAACAGGACACTATTTCTGCTATTATCCGATTGAAATCAATGGAAGAAACAAGCGATGGATTTAAAATTTCAGAAATTGATTTGAAACTACGCGGTCCGGGTGATTTCCTTGGCACAAAGCAAGCAGGACTTCCCTCATTTAAATTCATTAATTTAGCAAGCGATGGTGATATTGTAAGCAATGCCCGTAAACTTGCTTTTGAAATCATCGCTGCAGACCCACATTTGAGAAAAGCAGAAAATCAAATGCTAAGAGAGCATTTTATTAAACTATATAAAGAAGGCAATCACTATTTTGATATTGCGTAGTTCATACGAATGTCATAATGATATCTATTTTCTTATCAGTCATCTACATTTAAATAAAAGTCTTCTTTTTAAGGTGGTTGCCAATGAAATCTTTATTTTTTAAAATCAAAACTTTACGAAAGTTAAGAAACTTTCACAAAGTAAGAAGAATAGTACTTTTGTAAAGTTTCTTAACTTTGCAAAAGTTGAAAGAGGTCATCTACATTTAAATAAAAGTCTTCTTTTTAAGGTGGTTGCCAATGAAATCTTTATTTTTTAAAATCAAAACTTTACGAAAGTTAAGAAACTTTCACAAAGTAAGAAGAATAGTACTTTTGTAAAGTTTCTTAACTTTGCAAAAGTTGAAAGAGGTCATCTACATTTAAATAAAAGTCTTCTTTTTAAGGTGGTTGCCAATGACATCTTTTTTATAAAACCAATGAAATACAGAACAGCACTAAGAAATCCTCCCTACCCCCCTTTGAAAAAGGGGGGAATTACAAAGAAAATTCTTCTCCCCCCTTTGAAAAAGGGGGGTAGGGAGAATTTCTTCAATTCTATTTTCATAAGAACTTATTAATATATGTCATCTCCATTTAAATAAAGCACTTGCTTTATCTGGGGGTTAGGAATGACAAGAATGCGAAATAGCAAACTTCGAGGGGTCTGGAGTTCTCATCTTATAACCAAAGAATCAGAACTCCTGATGCCTCGTAGTTTGTTGTTTCGCATTTTTTATTATAAGAAGTTAAATTTGAATGTAAATATTTCCAATAGGTCATTCGTTATTCGTCATTCGTTATTAGTAGTTACAAACTAATGACCAATGACTAATGACAAATAACTAATAAGATAATATTTGTTAACTGCGTAATCATTCTTTACGAAGCAAATCTCCTAACTCCTTTATTTTTGTTACGGGGTTAGGAGTTCTGAGAATATAAAAAACAATAATTTGCATAATATTCGTCTATACTTGAAAATATTGTAAAAATGTAATAATAATCAGCTATGGACGAAATTTTTGCAAGAATTGAAAAATTTAATTTCTGGAAAGAAAATAAGGTAAACTTAGGTTTCAAGCGTAATTCTTATTTATCGCAGATAATGATGTATTGTAGCAATTCACTTGTTAAAATTCTTGTTGGGCAAAGAAGAGTTGGAAAAAGTTTTATATTGCGGCAAATAATTAATTCACTTATAGAAAATGGCGTTAAACCAAATAATATTTTTTATATAAATAAGGAATATACTGACTTTGATTTTATTTCCAATTATACGGATTTAGAGCAAATAATTGATTTGTATAAGGAAAAGTTAGCTCCAGTTGGGAAAATTTACTTGTTTATTGATGAAATACAGAATATAAGCGGGTGGGAGCATTTGGTTAACTCTTTATCACAAAATTTTGTTGAGGATTATGAAATTTTCATTACTGGCTCAAATTCTAAATTACTTTCCGGCGAGCTGGCAACAAAACTGTCTGGACGCTATATAAAATTTCATATTTTCCCTTTTGATTTCAATGAATATTGCGATTATTTAAATATTGAAAAAAATAAGCAATCGTTTCTAAAATATATGCAGGAAGGTGGTTTGCCAGAACTCTTTTATCTACCAAATGATGAAACCAAAAGTCATTATATATCTTCAATAAAAGATACTTGCCTCTTGAGAGATATTATCCAAAGGTATAATATCAAAGACGCTCGTTTGCTTGATGATTTATTTGCTTTTTTAGTTAATAATGCTGCAAATTTAATTTCTATAAGCAGCATTATTAATTTCTTCAAATCGAAAAACAGAAAGACAAGCTATGACACTTTAGCTAATTATATTGAATATATGAAAAATACATATCTTGTTTATGAAGCAAAAAAATTCAATATAAAGGGCAAGGAAATTTTAAGCGGAAATTCAAAATATTATTTAAACGATTTATCTTTTAAAAATTATTTATACTCCGGCTTTCAATATGGCTATGGATATATGCTCGAAAATCTCGTATATCTGCGATTATTAAGTAATGGCTATAAGGTTTTTATTGGAAATTTACATAATAGTGAGGTTGATTTTGTTGCAATGAAAAATGATGTCGTAAGGTATTTTCAAGTATCTTATTTATTACTTAATCAGGAAACAATAGAAAGAGAGTATAGTGCTTTAGAATCAATTAAAGACAATTATGAAAAATATGTAGTATCTTTAGATGATATAAATTTAAAAAATAGAAATGGCATTAAGCATATATTAGCTTGGCAAATTGATGAAGTAATATGATGGGAAAAGGAATATTCAATTCGACATTTCTGTTTGTAATGCACTATTACTCTATTCCTTTGTATTTATCAATTTTTAAAGTTAATTGAAATATTGACAGTATTATTTCTCTTTTTTTATGGAATTATTCTAATAATCACTTTCAACTCTTTTCCAAACTGTTGTGTCAATATCATTTTGTGAAATTTCTTTGTAAAAGTAAAAGTAATTTGTAATTGGAGTTGTCTCTACAAGAATATCAACTGGATGAGAATCGGTAGCACCAGCGTTTAGATTTCTATATCTTATTGTTTTGTTATTATGAATATTTGTATAAAGTGGTTTTGTAAAATTCCAATTAACAAAATTAGCAATAAAAGTAAAGATAAGCATACAGAAAACAAGTAAATGGAATATTATAAAAGATGTGTTGATTTTTACCAAAAATTTAGTATAAATATAAGAATTATAGTATAAAATGGTAGAGAAAGCCAAAGGAACTAAAAAAATCCAAATAAAGCTAAAATAAATTCTATAGACAAATTCTGAAAAATCAATTGAAAAGAAATCGAACAGTATGGGCTGAGCAATCCACAAATATAGAATAATCCAAGCAATCGCTTTTATTCTATGTATATAAATTGTAAGGAAATATTCTAATTTTTCCAAAAAATTCTCTTTTTATATAATTTTTATATTATTACTTAAATTACAAAAATAACGATTTATTAATAGTTTTATTATTCATATCTAATACCAAGTTGCATTAAAAGATACAATAAAAGGTGTCATTCCGAAACGAAGTGAGGAATCTCAAACTCTGTGGTAGCAATGACTTGTGAGATTCTTCACTTCGTTCAGAATGACAAGACTGAGAAACAACAAACTACGAGGCATCAGGAGTTCTGAACTTCCAAATAAACTATAAAAAAAATTTAAAAAAACAGAAAATCTGTAACCATTCTGGGGCTTACTTTGTCTTTATTATAGTATTAAATATATAATAAGAGAGGCAAAGATGTTTAATTTAAGAATTATAGCTTTATTAACATTATGTTTTTGTTTGGAATCATTTGCAAATGATACACTTTTAATCGAAGTGAATAGTCGTATTAATTTGGATTCCATTAATAATTATCTTGAAATATTAGCCGGAAGCAAGCAAACTGTTATTAATGGAATAAATACTCAGATTAGTTCAAGACAAGCAAATAGCTATGGAAACCATTTAGCAGCAGTTTATATAAATCAGCAGTTTAAAGAAATTGGCTATGAATCTCAAATAAATCATTATAATAATTACTTAAAAAACGGTATTGAATATCCAGCTGAAAATGTGATTGCTATTAGTAAAGGAACAGAATATCCAGATAAATATGTAGTAATATGCGCTCATTATGATGCTTGTGCAACTGCTGACGATACTATAGCTTATGGCGCTGATGATAATGCAAGTGGAGTTGTTGCTGTATTGGAAGCAGCAAGAGTTCTAAAAAATTATAATCATAAATATTCCATTATATTTGCAATATTTGACCATGAAGAATACGGACCAATGGGTTCATTTTGCTTTGTTGATTCTTTAGCTAATAAAGGAACTGATATTGTAGCTTGTATTAATGTAGATATGATTGGATATTATAAAGATGATGAATGGGAAACGTATGTATATTTAGATACAACCCATAAGTCAGATTTTATTGCTGATATGATTTCAAATTCTGCAGATTTATTAAACTTAGAGAGTAATGTTATTGTTAGTGATAAATTATTCTTTTCTGATGATAGTTATATGATTATAACTCACGGAATTGGCGATGCTTGCGCATTTATAAATAATGATTACCCTGCGATTACAATTGTCGAAAATACAAAATTAGAAAAAAGGAATCCTTATTATCATACTATTGATGATAAAATTGAAAATATGAATTTACCATATTTCTATGATAATGTTCGTTTGTCTATAGTTAGTTTAGCGTCTGTTGCAGAGGTTTATTCTTCTGTTTCATCTGTAAAAATTGATGAAGATTTCAAGATTAATTTAATTTATCCTAATCCAGCTTCTGACTATATTGAAATTAATATTGATTGTAACAGCAATGTAACAGAAAAAATTAGTGTTTTAAATGCTTATGGCGAAAATGTTATTAGCACAAATATCAATCCTTTTTCTCAGAATTTTAAAATAAATATTGAAAATTTAGCTTCTGGTGTGTATTATTTAGTGCTTAAAAATAAAGTAGAAAAATTCATTGTTGTAAGGTAATCATACTATAAAAAAAATAATACTTTATCCTATATTATTCATTAATAATATTCAATTCCTCCTTCCCAAGTGCAACTTGGGAAGGCAACTTTCACAAAAGCTGTGCTTTTACTCATCATTCAAAAAAAATGTAAAGCACAACATCAAAAGAAATCTTCCTTCCCAAGTGCAACTTGGGAAGGAGTTCAATACTAAGTTTTTTTTCAATATTTCGAGTAATTCATATAATATCAACTATTAATAAATAATAATATTGAATTTATGAATAATTCAGGTTATAAAATCTAATACTAAACCGATAACAATAATGGTAATATTATCTGTCATTCTGAAGCGCAGCGAAGAATCTCACAACTCCTTGTTACTACAGACTTTGAGATTTCTCACTTCGTTTCGAAATGACATTATGATTTTGCACTATTAGTTAGCGGTTTGGTATAATATATAATTTCTGTTTAAGCACAAAATATAAATATTATAATAATCTTGTAATTCCGAGAGTAGCGCGGAATATCAAGTTTTGTAAGCAATAACAATAACTTGTGAAATTCCTCACTTCTTATCGGAGTAACATCATTGCATAATCTCAAAATTCCGCGCTTGAAAACACAGAAACGCTTACTACTGATTTTTTTATTATTTCCAAATAATGAACGTTGGCTTCTATTTCGATTGAGAAAGTCGAAAATGTAAAAATCTTATAGCCCAAACCATAGTAAAAAGAACCAGCTATTCTGTTGACTGATGATGTTTCATTAAAAGCAATAATTTTTGAATTCATAAAAGCTATTCCCAGCCCGCCATACAAATCAATTCTGTTAAAATTCAGATTGAAAACTAGTTCCAAAGGAATAGCAGTAAGTTTTGCTTCAAAGTCGGTTTTGCCAAATTCAGTTTCAATTCCAACATCAGTTTTACTCATTATGCTCATATACCCGGTTTCAATTCCTATATTTAGATGTTTTCCCGGTTTCCAAAATGCCTGAATTGAAGGAAAAAACATAATTTCTCTTGCCTGATTTGACGGAGCATTTAATAAAAGCGATGTTCCCAGCCCAATTCCTACTTCAAAATGTCTTTGATTTGAAGTGCTATCATTAGCAAAGAGATTGGAATAACTCAATAAGCAAATCAGCAATATGTATAAACCTTTATTATTCATAAATTCAATAATATTATTCATTAATAGATGATATTAAATGATTTCCTCGAAATATTAGAAAAAACTTAGTTTTAAAATCCTTCCCAAGTGCAACTTGGGAAGGAGTAGTAATACCAAACCGCTTTCTAATAGTGCAAAATCATAATGTCATTTCGAAACGAAGTGAGAAATCTCAAAATCTTTGGTAGCAAAGAGTTGTGAGATTCTTCGCTGCGCTTCAGAATGACAGATTATATTACCATTATTGTTAGCGGTTTGGTATAAAGTATTTATTTTCAATTTATAAATAATAAAGAAAAAATAATTTTTCATTTAATCACATAGAAAAATGTTGATAAGCAACGTTAGTTGGATAATTTGTAAGAATTGCATCATAAAGTTTATTTCCGATGAAACGCTTGATAAATTGCGGTTCGTCAAGCGTCCATATAAATACTTTTTTCCCTTGAGATTGTATTGCTTGAACTCTGTCTGTTAAAAGTCCAAGTGACCAGCGGGGCGCCCAAACCTTTGCATTCGCACGGAAAACATAGCTTTCATCTAATTCGCAAATTGATGGAATATTTTCAAAACCCTTATAACTAATAAATTCATTAAAAACATCTTCGTCCGGAATGCCTATTAATATTTCTAATTCCCTTCCAATTTCTTTTGCTTTCAAATTATATTCCTTAAGAATTGGAGCAACCAATTCGATTAAACCAGTAGCTTTAATGTCGAGCCATACAAGTTTTAAATCTGTTTCATTTAATACTAAATCAAGAGCTTCAGTTAAAGTTGGGATTTTCTCTCCATTTTTTAAAGAGCAAAAAGAACGAAGTTGTTCAAAAGAATAATCTGAAACTTTTCCAATGAAATACTCTTCACGGATTAATCTTTTGCTCAAATATTCATCGTGAAAAAGTACTGGCACTTTATCTTTAGTTAATTTAACGTCAATTTCAACAGCATTTGCCCCAAGCCGCTCGGAATACTTGAGCATTGCTAAAGAGTTTTCAGATGCAGGATGCCTGTCAATATTTCGTCCGCCGCCACGATGACCAATAATTAAAAAATCGCTCTGTTTTAAACTTCCAACATAGTTAAATGTAAAACTTATGGGCAGATTTGAATCTGTATTTGCATTATATACATTTCCATTAAAAACAATTGATTTTGGTTTTATTCCATTTAATAAATCTGAAAAAGTAATGGAATCTTCAATCTTCATTTCAATATAACCAGATTCATCGCTTTGAGCAAATCTCCAATAGCCCGCAAAAATCATTGAATTTCCGTTCATACCGGATTCAAATACGCAGAAGCTGTTATTTTTACTACAAAACGCAGATAAATAATTACGTGTGCATTTAATTATTGCGCTATTTCCAAAAAAATTTACCGCTCCATCAATCGAATAATTTCCTTCCAATAAACTGAACACATTTTGAGGAATAGGACTTGTATTTAAAAGTGCATCTTTAATCTGTTCTTCAGGCAAAACAACTTTTGTAATGTCAATATCACAACTGAAAAGCAAGCAAAATAAAAGGAATATTAAAAAGTATTTACCAAGTGTCATTCTGAACAAAGTGAAGAATCTCAAGTTCTGTGGTAACAATGGCTTGTGAGATTCTTCACTACGTTCAGAATGACAGTGTACTTCATCTTTTTTGAAAGATATTTGGTATAATATTAAAAAGAAATTTTTCATAAAATAAACCCGATATGAATTTCCGGATAAAGCAAAAATTCGTCGATTGTGGAATAAGACAGCCACGATTGATAATAAAATTTTGAATAATTGAGTTTTAATGCTATTGCAATCCATTGTTTTTTCCAAAGCGGATGCTCCAAATTAAATTTTAGCCCGAAGCCAGCCCAAGGTTCTCTTAAAGTTCCTAATTTTTCATCTTCCGAAAAAGTCCAAAAAAAACTATGCTGTGTTTCAAATTCAGCAGAAAGCAAAAAGCGATTGGTTCTAAAGCCGGCAATTATTGCCGGCGATAATATTAATCCATAAGATTTCAGGCGGATAGCGTCCATTTGAAGATGACCAAACCAAATAGAAGATTTTCCTGCAACAGCAAAAGAAAACTTGTCATCTAAAAAAGTCCAGTTTACACCTATATTTCCATTATTTGCTATGTAATTTGAATTGAACTGAAGATTAAATGATAATCCAACAGGGAGACCTAATCTGAAATTTACTACCGCCATTGGTGAATATGATATTTCTTCTTCCACTATAGCAATAGGCAGACGTGTTACGCTTGCACCACAGAGAAAGTGATATTCCCAAGTGTCATATCTTGATGGATGAAAAATATACTGCATTGATTCTTTTTCTTTTCCAGATAAATCGCTGCAAAAAAGAAAGAGTAACAGGAAAAAAAATTTAAAGTAATATATCTTTTGTTTCCTCATATTCTTTTAGTTCTTTTAAAAATTCATCAATTATTGAGTGAACTTCATCAACTGACATAGCAACAACAAGGCGCTGGCGGTATTGCGAGCAATTATGCAGTCCCTTTAAATAGCCGGTATAATGTTTGCGAAACTCGTAAAGTCCGCGAGGAAAACCTTTAGATTCTATATTCAAATCTAAATGCAAAAACATAGTTTCTATTCTCTCTTCAAGTGTTGGCTCACCAATAATTTCACCGCTATTTAAAAATGCTTTCACCTGCTTGAAAAGAAATGGATTTCCCACAGCAGCACGTCCAATCATCACAGCATCGCAATTAGTTTGGTCGAAAGCACGCTTAGCATCTTGCGGAGTTCGGACATCGCCATTCAAGATAATCGGAAGCTTTACTTTTTCTTTTACCTTATTTATCCAAGACCAGTCGGCATTACCTCGTATTGCCATTTCGCGGGTGCGGCAGTGGATGGTTAGTGCAGCTATTCCGGTATTTTCCAGCATAGTAGCAACTTCGAGTATGTTAATACTTCTTTCGTCCCAACCGAGCCGTGTTTTCACTGTTACTGGAATATTTACTGCTTTAACAACTTCAGAAGTCATTTCTTCCATCAAACTCAAATCTTTTAAAAGAGCAGCCCCAGCGTAGTTATTCACCACTTTTTTCACCCAGCAGCCGTAATTTATATCAACGAAATCGGCACCGCTTTCCTTAACTATTTTTGCAGATTCAACCATAGATTCTGTTTTGCTGCCAAATATTTGAACGGCGATTGGACGCTCGTCTTCACGGTATTGCATTTTATTTAATGAACGCTGAACGTCCCGAATCAATGCTTCTGAAGCAATGAATTCAGTATAAACGATGTCGGCACCCATTTTTTTGCAAATCACGCGAAAGGGCAAATCGGTAATGCTTTCCATCGGAGCTAATAAAACCCCTTTATCTATTGTATATTTTCCAAGTAACATTTTTGTCAATTTAAATTTTTTCATTAATTTATATTCAAATATAAATAATTTTTTTTAAAATATGATTAGTAAGTTTGAACCGACTTTTTCAAATTCAATTCCAAAGGACTTTTTTTTACAAAAAACTGAAGTTGTTGCATGCTCTCTTTTAGGTAAAGTGCTTGTAAAAAAAGAAGGAAATAGTTTTTTGGCTGCGATGATTAACGAGACCGAGGCATATCTTTCAGAAAATGATTTTGCTTCTCATTCTGCTGTTGGGCTTACAAAACGCAATGCTGCTATGTTCCGGGAGGGTGGGATTTTGTATGTCTATAAAATATACGGTGTCCATCACTGCATTAATTTTGTAACTGAAGAAAAAGAAATTGGTGCCGCTGTGCTTATCCGCTCTGCTATTCCAATGCTTGGTATCAACGAAATGAAAATCAACCGAAAAACTGATAAACTAGAAAATTTATGCAAAGGTCCGGGCAATTTAGCAAAAGCATTTGGATTTACTTTGAAGGATAATTTCTTATCATTAAAAAGTGAAGAACTGTTTTTGCAGGATTATAAATCGTTTAACGATGACAATATAAAAATTACAAAACGAATTGGAATAACAAAATCAGCAGATTTGGAATTAAGGTTTTTGGTTTAGTTTATGCGAGCAGCAAGTTGTTAGCATAACAATAACTGGAGAAATCTATCCCGCAAGGGATTGTATTATTGTAGTAAATGTTTCCTTTCCCAATATTATCCCGCCAGGGATTAAATTTTGCAAACTATATAATCTAATCCCTTGCGGGATAAATCGGTTTCGCTGTTTGATTTTTCTACAATAATCTAATCCCTGGCGGGATAAAAGAAAAAAAATTAATTACCATATGCAATTCTTTAAGTCATACGAGCAACAAGTTGATAGCATAACAATAACTGGAGAAATCTATCCCGCAAGGGATTGTATTATTGTAGTAAATGTTTCCTTTCCCAATATTATCCCGCAAGGGATTAAATTTTGCAAACTATATAATCTAATCCCTGGCGGGATAAATCGGTTTCGCTGTTTGATTTTTCTACAATAATCTAATCCCTGGCGGGATAAAAGAAAAAAAATTAATTACCATATGCAATTCTTTAAGTCATACGAGCAACAAGTTGATAGCATAACAATAACTGGAGAAATCTATCCCGCAAGGGATTGTATTATTGTAGTAAATGTTTCCTTTCCCAATATTATCCCGCAAGGGATTAAATTTTGCAAACTATATAATCTAATCCCTTGCGGGATAAATCGGTTTCGCTGTTTGATTTTTCTACAATAATCTAATCCCTGGCG
>CAZCLJ010000100.1:0-14289 GCA_964499465.1 uncultured Hyphomicrobiales bacterium | reverse complement strand
AAAAATTTTCTGGATTCTTCACTTCGTTCAGAATGACTGTGTTAAGTGATGTCATATCCATTAAAATAAAGGTCTTCCTTTATCTGGGGGTTCGAAATGACATCTTTACTTTTTTCGGTCATTCTGAACGAAGTGAAGAATCCAGAGAGTAGTGGTTAAAAAAATTTTCTGGATTCTTCACTTCGTTCAGAATGACTGTGTTAAGTGATGTCATCTCCATTTAAATAGTGGGTTTGCTTTATCAGGGGGTTCGAAATGACAAGCATGCGCAATAGCAAACTACGAGGGGATAGGAGTTCTGAACTTGGGAGTTTGAGGATTCGATTATTAGATATTAAATTCGATTTTTATCTCCATAATAAATTATGGAGTTACTCTAATCATAGAATAACTCCCAAATTTATTTGGGAGATTGACTGCGCAATTGTTATTTACGAGGCGAATCTCCTAACTCCTTTATTTTCGTTATGGGGTCAGGAGTTCTGAATTTAAGAAGGTTGCAACCCTGGGCTAACCCGTGAGTTGATTAAAGAAAATATTTTTCGATTTTTAGTCTTTATTATTTTTCTTTTATCAACAATCTAATAATCATTAACCATTATTTACCAATAATTTGGAATAGCTCTTCTAACTTTGGTGTCAATATTATTTCTGTTCTGCGGTTTGCAGCTCTTGCTTCAGTGGTTTCGCCGGGAATAACTGGAAAATACTCACTTCGTCCTGATGCAATGATTCTTGTAGGATTTACTTGTCCTTCAACAGTCAGATAACGCACAACTTCAGTTGCTCTTAATACACTTAAATCCCAATTGTCTTTAAATCTTGCCAGACTTGATACTTTTTGGTCGTCAGTATGCCCTTCGACTAAAACATTGATATCAGGTTGAGTATTCAATACCTGAGCCAAACCAAGCAAGGCATCTTGTCCATTTTTATCAATTGAGGTGCTTCCGGTTTTAAAAAGTAATTGGTTCGAAAGGGAAACGTAAACCTTACCATCTTTTACAGAAACGCTTAATCCTAAGTCTTTAAAACCAAGCAAGGCATTGTTGATAGTATTTCGCAATGCGGAAACAATAGAATCCCTTGCATTAAGTTTTTGCTGGATTTCCTGAATTTTCCGCTCACGAACTTCTATATCATCTTGAAGTGCTTCTAACTGCTCAATATACTGTTGAGTTTCTTTTGAACTGCTTGATTTAAGAGATTGATAATTCTTATTTAAAGTAGCATAATCTTCTTCTAATTTTTCTTTCTGCTTGTTGATTTCAGAAATCTGCTTGTATAAATTAGAAATTGTTTCGTTGTTTTTAGTTACAATACTTTGTAAAGAGTCGCTGCTGGTCTGCAATGAATCTTTCCATTGCACCATAAGGTCGTATTTTCCTGTTGTAACACAAGAAACAAGCAATATACCTGTAACTATTGAAAGAATGATAATTTTATACATTTTCACCTCAATTTATATTAAAAATATTTTTTTTCCAAAAAATTAATTACAAATATAAATAATTAAATCATTATTATTTATAAATTTCAGAATTTGCTCCTTCCCAATTTGAACTTGGGAAGGTAACTTTCACACAAAGAAATCATCTTTCCCAAGTCCAACATGGAAAGGAGAGAAAAAATTTATGATGGTTCTAAAAATTGTAATACTGAGCGTTGTGAAGAATCTCAATTTCTGTGGTAACTATGACTTGTGAGAATTCTCACTTCGTTACCAATGACATCTTTTTCTAAAACCAATGGAACACAGAACAGCACTAAGAAATCCCCCCTACCCCCCTTTTTCCAAGGGGGTAGAAGAATTTTCTTTGTAATTCCCCCCTTTGAAAAAGCTAACGATTATACACAAATATTAGTTCTTGAATAAAAAGGGAGTAAAAAAGGAACAGTGTCTTGAAAATTTATTCCGTAGGAATTATATATTTGTAACAAGAATATCCCTTGACTGTGCTTATCCCGTAGGGATTATATATTAAAAAAGCACTTATATATTTAATTCCTACGGAATAACAAAAACAAAAAAAAGTGTTGTTACAAATATTTTATCCCTAACGGGATAAGTAGAATAGCAGCACGCTTTAAAGATGTGTATAATCGTTAGCTTTGAAAAAGGGGGGTAGGGGGGATTTTGACTTTCTATTTTCATAAGTCCTTATTAATTAATGTCATCTCTATTTAAATAAAAGTTTTCCTTTAAAAGAGGGTTCGAAATGACAAGCATGCGAAATAACAAACTACATGCGGGCAGGAGTTCTGATATTTGTTATCGGTCCAGTAACTCTGAATTTACTACTTTCAACATTTTTGTTAAAAAAAACACTAAAAATGTTAAAAAATTTTTTTGTGTAAAAAAAAAAATTTAAGTTTGTCATTTTAGTAAAAATTGAAAAAAAATCGGAGTAAAGATGGCAGAAAGAGAGCAGTGGAAAAGCAGAATCGGTATGATATTAGCAATGGCTGGCAATGCTGTTGGTTTAGGCAATTTCTTACGCTTCCCTGTCCAGGCGGCACAAAACGGCGGCGGCGCCTTTTTAGTTCCATATTTTATAGCGTTTATATTAATTGCAATTCCATTGATGTGGATTGAATGGGTAATAGGTCGCAACGGTGGCAGATATAATCATGGGAGTTTGCCCGGAATGTTTGACGTATTATGGAAACATCCGTTGGCAAAGTATCTGGGGGTAATCGGGCTTTTTGGTTCTACAATCATTTTGATATACTATACTTATATTGTTTCCTGGACGCTTGGTTTTAGCTTTTTTTCTTTATTTAAAACATATTTTGGTTTAACGACTTTTGATGGAATGAGCAGTTTCCTTGGCAGTTACCAAGGAACACGGGTTGGCTATTTTTCAAGCGCCTTAATTAGCTATATTTTCCTTCTAATAACATTTTTACTGAATTTTTGGATAATGAAGCGTGGAATATCGAAAGGAATAGAAATCCTTGCGAAAATCGCTCTTCCAGCACTTTTTATTTTTGCAATAATTTTAGCAATAAGAGTATTTACCTTAGGAACACCAGACCCGGTAAATAACCCCGATTGGAGCGTAGCTTCTGGCTTTGCATTTTTGTGGAATCCCAATTTCAGTATGCTTGGAGATGCTAAAATCTGGCTGGCAGCTGCAGGGCAGGTATTTTTCACATTAAGTGTTGGAATGGGAACTCTTCACGCTTACGCAAGTTATATTAAACCAAAGCAAGACGTTGTTTTAAGCGGACTTTCAACCGCAAGTTTAAACGAATTTGCTGAAGTAATACTCGGAGCTGTAATTTCCATTCCGGTTGCTGTTGCTTTTTTTGGGTTGGCTGTTACTCAGGAAGTTGCTGCCGGTGGCTCTTTTAATCTCGGCTTCGTTGCTATGCCAATCATTTTCCAAAAAATTCCACTTGGTGAATTCTTTGGTTTCTTCTGGTTCTTGCTTCTGTTCTTTGCTGGACTTACATCAACAGTTGCAATGGCTCAACCACTGATTTCTTTTTTAGAAGAGCGGTTTAAAATAAGCCACAATAAAGCAACAACTTATATAGGAATTTTTACTTTTATTTTCCTTCACTTTGTGTTTTTCTTTTTCCAGTATGGTTTCCTTGATGAAATGGATTATTGGGCTGGCACTTTTGTTCTCGTTGTTATTGCTTTGGTTGAAGTTGTGATTTTTGCTTGGATGTTCGGAATGGAAAAGGGCTGGGAAGAAATTAATATGGGGGCAGATATAAAAGTTCCAATCATTTTTAAACATATTATAAAATATGTTACTCCATTTTTCCTTTTAGTTATTTTAATCAGCTGGACAGTCCAAGATGCAGTGCCAATTCTTTTAATGGATAATATTTCATCGGAAAGTATTCCTTACAGATGGGGAGCAAGAATAATGATGATTTTTGTTTTTGCTGCTCTTTGTTTTATGGTGTTTCTTGCTTGGAAAAAAAATGATGTAAAATCATAATTATTTTTATTATATTAATTGTATGTAAAAATGAAATTTAAATAATAATGATAAATAATACTCCAAAATTAATATTACCGGATATTCCAAATCTAAATGAATTGGAAACATACAAACAAAATGGTGGTTACGAAAGCTACCGTAAGGCAATTACATATACTCCGGACGAGGTAACCAATCAGGTGAAAATGTCCGGCTTGCGTGGACGCGGTGGTGCTTGCTTCCCTACCGGCTTAAAATGGACTTTTATGCCGAAAGGAAAAGACAAACCCAAATACCTCGCTGTAAATGGCGACGAATCCGAACCCGGCTCCTTTAAAGACAGGCAGATTTTTGAACTCAATCCTCATCAGTTAATCGAAGGAATATTAATTGCCGGTTACGCAATGGATTTGACTGCTGCCTATATTTATATTCGTGGAGAATATCATAAATGGGTTGATTTGATGCAAAAAGCATTAGACGATGCGTATGCCGCAGGGCTTGTTGGTAGCAAGATGAAGGAAACATTTAATCACCCTTATTCAATGGACATCTATATTCACAAGGGGGCTGGTGCTTATATCTGTGGTGAGGAAACCTCACTTATGACTTCTATTGAAGGAGACAGGGGCTACCCGCGTGTTAAGCCACCTTTCCCAGCTCAATACGGACTTTGGGGAATGCCTACAACAGTAAATAACATTGAAACAATTGCAACTGTTCCAGCTATAATAAAAATGGGTGCCGAAGAATATTCTAAAATTGGCGAGCCAAAGCATCCCGGCACTTTGCTTTTCGGAGTTAGTGGGCATATAAATAAACCCGGTGTATACGAACTTCCTACCGGCACTTTACTTACTGATATTATTTTCGATGTCTGCGGCGGCGTTCGCAATAATAAGAAAATCAAGGCAGTTATACCCGGCGGTTCTTCTATGCCTCCTCTGCGTGGTGATGAGATTGATGGAGTGAAAATGGACGAAGAATCCCTTAAGCAATACGGAACTCACATCGGAACAGGTGGAATTGTCGTTATGGACGAAAACACTGATATTGTTAAAGTTACTCTTCGTATAGCTCATTTTTACCATCATGAAAGCTGCGGACAATGCACGCCCTGCCGTGAAGGGACTGGTTGGATGGAAAAAATATTAAAGCGTATTGACAAAGGTGAAGCAACCTCGAAAGACCTTGATTTACTTGTTTCTGTTGCGAATAATATAGAGGCAAGAACGATTTGTGCATTGGGAGATGCTGCTGCCTGGCCTGTCCGCGGTTTTGTTACAAAATTCCGTGAAGACTTTGAAAAGCGTGTGAAATCAGAACGCACTTATATTTCTCCTAATATTGTTCACGGAAAAAGGAATACAGCCGAAACTCTTTTAGAAAGTGCCTGATTCCAGAACACCAGTCCCCATAACGAAAATAAAGGAGTTAGGAGAATTACCTAACTGCGCAGTTAGCAAATATCGTTCTATTAGTTATTGGTCATTAGTCATTTGTCATTAGTTTGTAACTACTAATGACTAATTACGAATAACTAATGACCTATTGGAAATGCTCATGTTAAAATTTAACTTCTTATAATAAAAAATGCGAAACAACAAACTAAGAGGCAAAAGAAGTTCTGCATTTCGTTCATTTCTCCAAAAGTAAATGTCTTCGTTAATAAATGACTTAGCTTGACACTTTTTTGATTTCCCCTTAAAAAATAATTCTTTTCTTTAAGTATAAAATTGCTTAATTTATATAATTGTAAATGTAATTTTATTTACAAAATAATTGCTTAATATATCTAAAATTCCCATTTTTACTTTTTTTTCAAAATTCCTAAAAATTAGCAAATAAGAAAATTTAATAAAAATTATTAAAGGGCAATGCTATGAAAAAGTTTTTTCTAATTGTTATTCTAATTCTTTTAAATTATTGCTGTATATTTTCTCAGGAAGCAACGGAGGGACGGGAATTTTGGTTTGGACTGCCTCATTGTATGAAAAGTTCAGATGAACCAATAAGATGGGGAACTTACCCTGTTCAGCTCTGGCTTTCTTCAAAAGTCGATACAAAAGCTACAATTGAATCTTTAAATGGTGCAGTTCCGAAACAAATTGTAACAATTCGCAAAAATGAATTTTCAGTTGTTAGCATTAACGATAACTTAGAGAACAGGGAAAGTGAAGAGCCAATGGACTATGGCATTCACATATTTTCCAAAGACCCAATATCAGTAAGCGTTTTTATTGCTTATAAATGGTCGGGAGAAGCATTCAGAGTGATACCAGTGGAATGGCTTGGGAAAGAATATTTTACATTAAATATGTATCAGGATTATGTGAAAATGCATGATGGAAATACTGAGTATAAACCAGGCCAAATAGTTATTTGTGCTACAGAAGATAATACTCAAATAAAGTATTACCCGACAGTAGAAACAGAAAAAGGCATTAAGCCCGGTCAGTATGGAAGTATTAAACTACAAAAGGGACAGACATTTGCAATTAAAAATAAAATAATTCCGGAGCTAAATCAGGATTGGGAAACAGATTTGTCTGGTACTCAAATTATAGCATCAAAACCGGTTTCTGTTATTTCCGGGCATACAAAAAGTTGTTTCCCAAAGTATCCCCCGACAATGTTTAGTATTAAAGCTGATTTTGTCCGTAATGTTCTTGTTGAGGTTATGTACCCCATTGAGTCGTTGGGCTATGAATATATTTCTGCTCCATTAAAGTACTTAAGTAGAAATATTTATCATATAATTGCCGATGATGTCGGTGATATTATTCGGTTTATCGCAACCGAAGACAGCACTTTAGTATATCAGATGCGTCAAGATGGCTCTGGACTGATGCAGATTAGCCCAATACTTAAAAAAGGAGAAAGATACGATATTTTAAACCAGGAACTTGCTGCATATTATAAATCCAATAAAAAGGTTTTAGTTGGTCAGTATGGAAAATCATGGGTTTCATCTTTACCAATTCCAAAAGAAAAACCAGATAATGACCCCCAGAATCCAAATACAACTGGCGAAGGAATGATGATTACTCTTGCACCTATTGAAAGATGGTGCAGTTCTGCTTCTTTTAGAGCACCTTCGAATATGGATAATTTTGTTTATTTGACTTTTAAAACAGAAGATATTAATAAAATACTTTTTGACAATCAAACAATTGATGCAAAATTTGGGAATGTTATTATTGAAATAACAGGAACTCCTTACAGCTATTTAGTTCAGCATATTTCATCAGGTGACCACTATCTTTCTGTTACAGAAAATGGTGTCAGATTTTTTGGCTATTCTTATGGAAATTGGGATTCTTTTAAAGACGGTTTTGCTTATGGGTATCCTTTTAGTATTAACTATGCTGAATTTTGCAATGATTCTATTTATGCTATTGATACTGTTAACTGTGGAAATATTGATGGTGAATTTTTTGCAGAAGATTTAGAGTTTGGTAAAAATTGTGCAGCCATTTCTTCAATAATTCTTGATGATAGCATTAATTATACATTTACCAAAGATAGCGACTTCGAACAGGGTGCCCCATCAGTTAAGTATAATTTTTTCGTTAACAATCCTCAAAAATTTGCCAGAGCTATTGTTACTGCTTATACCCGTTCAGGTAAAAATCTTCAAAAACTATATGAATACATACCGGAAGAAATTACTGCTGAGCAAAGTATTATTGATTTTGGAGTCGTTCCTTTAAAAGATACTGAATGTAAAAAGCTTACTTTAGTTAATAAATCTATTGTTCCTCTAATTATTCATAATTTAAAATTCAAATATAATGCATCAATTTTTTCAGTTTCTTTAGTCAGTTTTCCTGTTTTACTAAATTCAATGGAATCTATAGAAATAGATGTTTGCGCCACTCCGGAAATTTTGACCTCTTATGCTTTTAAAGATTCAATTATTGTTGTTTTATCCTGTTATGAAAAAGCAATTGTTGGATTAGAGTGCAAAACTGATGAGCCAATGCTTTGGATATCGGATGTAAACTGGGGACAGGTGCCTGTTAATGTTGAAAAATCAATGAATATTGAAATAGTTAACGAAAGCAAAGTTGATGTTGAACTTTATTCTATAGAATGGAAAGACCATACTCATTTCACAAGAGTTCATGGATTGGATTTCCCAATTAAAATACCCGCTGAAGAATCGTATTACTTTTTAGTTTATTACAAACCCGATGCTCCTGATATTAGAAATATAGACACTGCATTTTTTACAAGCAGTGCAACTAAAACCAAGCTATATTCGGTCTGGAACGGTATTGGTACTAATAAGCCAATTTTGATTAAACCTGATAATGATACCACAAATTTACCAATTGAAGTGAATTTTATCTGGGATTATCATGGCGGTGTAAATCATTTTAAGTTGCAAATTTCTACTGATAATAACTTTCTTTCTCCTCAGATAGATACTATTTTATATCAGAGTGTATTTAATGCAGTATTAGCTTACAATACGAAGTATTATTGGCGGGTTTGTGCAATTGATGGAATGAGTTTTGGAGACTGGACTGATGTTTGGAACTTTTCTACTGGTGATTGGTCGGTTATAAAAAATGATATAGTTTTACAAAATTATTGTATAATTTATCCAAACCCTGCTGCTGATGAACTTTCTATAGAATTTTTAAATGATTGTTCAAATTATTATGAAATTGATATTATTGATTTAAAAGGACTTACTATTACTTCAGTAAAGAAAGAAAATTTAGCTTTTGGTATAAAAAAAGAAAAGATTTCATTGAAAAATATACCTAATGGTGTCTATTTCTGCGTTCTAAAATATAAAGGGCAAAAGGTATTTAAAGCATTTGTGAAGATGTAGTGCTTGACCATAAAAATTTATATGATTTCAGAACTCCTAACCCTATAACGATAATAAAGGAGTTAGAGGATTTGCTTCGTAAATAACAATTGCGCAAATTACCCAGTAAAAGTGTCATTCCGAAACGAAGTGAGGAATCTCAAAGTCTGTGGTAGCAATGAGTTGTGAGATTTCTCACTTCGTTTCGAAATGACATGACTGCGAAATAGCAAACTACGAGGCATCAGGAAATCTGAACTTCAGAACTCCTGATGCCTCTTAGCTTGGTATTTCGCATATTTTATAATGAGTAGTTAAATTTTTAAAAGAGTACTATCATTAAGTCATTAGTTATTCGTCATTCGTTATTAGTAGTTACAAACTAATAACTAATAACTAATAACCAATGACTAATAGAATGATATTTTTAACTGCGAAATTATTCGGTGCGAGGCAAATCTCCTAACTCCTTTATTTTCGTTATGGGGTCTGGAGTTCTGAAGTTTAAAAAAAATGCTTATCCACAAATAATAAGCGGATAAGCATTTTTTGTATTATAACGAAAATTTTAGAGAGATTCGAATCTTGCCTGGAAGAAACGTAAGTATTTTGGTTCATAGACCATCTTCAAACCTTTTGCGGAGTCGCGTTTTTGATAAAGTTCAGCGATGCAATAGGCAGCAAAATCGAAATGAGATTGTGTATAAACTCTTCTTGGAATAGTCAAGCGGACTAATTCTAATTTTGGCATATTATTTTCGCCTGTAACTTTATTTCTGCCAGCAGAAACGATACCGCGTTCCATAGCACGAATACCAGAATCAACATATAAATGTGCGGCAAGTGCCTGAGCTGGAAATTCAGTTTGTGGAATGTGTGGATAGAAGCGTTTTGCATCAAGGAATACACCATGACCACCGATTGGTTCAACAATAGGAACACCAGCTTCTAAAAGTAAATTACCGAAATATTCAACTTGCTTAACTCTTGAAGCCATATAATCATCATCTAGAGCTTCTTCCATACCGCGAGCCATTGCTTCCATATCGCGTCCAGCTAATCCGCCGTAAGTATGAAGACCTTCATAAACAACAACCATATTTCTTAATTCTTCGAATAAATCCCAGTCATTGCAAGCAACAAAACCACCGATATTAACGAGTAAGTCTTTTTTACCGCTCATTGTGGCAGCGTCAGAATAGGAGCAGAATTCTTTATGAATTTCAGCAATAGGTTTATTTTGATAGCCGGGCTCACGTTGTTGAATGAAATAGGCATTTTCCATATTGCGGGTTGCGTCTAAAACAACTTTTATTCCGTGTTTTTTTGCGAGTGCGTGAACTTGTTTCATATTTTCCATTGAAACAGGTTGTCCGCCAGCCATATTCACTGGTGCGCCAACAGTAATATAAGCAACTTTATCTGCACCAACTTTGTTGATTAAATTCTCAAATTTTTGAATATCAATATTGCCTTTGAATGGATGTGTTCCCTTTGCTTCGTGTGCTTCGTCGATAATAACATCAACGAATGTACCACCGGAAAGCTCCTGGTGTTGACGGGTAGTAGTAAAATACATATTTCCGGGGACATAATCGCCCTGCTTAATCAATGCTTTCGAAAGCATATGCTCGGCGCCGCGTCCCTGGTGTGTTGGAACTAAATGTTTGTAACCATAATATTTTTGAACATTTGCTTCAAGATAGTAAAAATTCTTACTTCCGGCATAAGCTTCATCGCCGAGCATCATTCCAGCCCATTGATAATCGCTCATTGCGTTGGTTCCACTATCGGTAAGTAAATCAATATAAACATCTTCAGAATGTAGTAGGAATGTGTTGTATCCTGCTTCTTTAATTTTCTCACGTCTGTATTCTGGAGTTGTTACTTTCAATGGCTCAACCATTTTAATTTTATACGGCTCAGCCCAAGGTTTTTGTTTTTGAGACATTATTTATTCCTTATTTTTTTATTTAAAAAAATACTTACATTCATAACAATTACAAAATTAATAAAAATTATCTACATTGAACTTTTTTTTCACTTTTTTCCTTGAAAATATTTTATTAACTTATTATTTTTTAAATGAATGAAGAAATAATTAAAAATATGAATTCTGTAATCTTATCTGCTGTTAGAACTCCAATAGGTGCATTTCTTGGTGGATTATCCAATTTTTCTGCTCCCCAAATCGGTGCAAAAGTAATTGAAGAAACAATTAATAGAGCAAATTTAAGTAAAGAAGATATTTCTGATGTTATAATGGGACAGGTTTTAACTGCCGGCGCTGGTCAGGCACCTGCCCGACAAGCAGCTATTTATGCTGGTTTACCAAATAGCGTCCAGTGCTTTACAATAAACAAAGTTTGTGGAAGCGGACTTAAAGCCGTTATGCTTGCCGACCAGGCGATTAAATGCAATGATGCTGAAATCGTTATTGCAGGCGGACAGGAATCAATGTCTTCTGCTCCATATTTACTTTTCAATGCGAGAAACGGTCTGAAAATGGGAAATACCCAGCTTGTTGATTCTATGGTTTACGATGGGCTTTGGGACGTTTATAATAATATACACATGGGGAGTGCAGCCGAGTTTTGTGCAGAAAAATATTCTATATCACGCACAGAACAGGACGAGTTTGCAAAATTAAGCTATAGTCGTGCTATTGATGCACAAAATAACGGTTTCTTTAATGAAGAAATATTACCTGTTTCAATAGAAACAAAAAAGGAAAAAATTTTATTTAGTGAAGATGAAGAACCGAAAAAAGCAGATTTTGAAAAATTTTCCAAATTGAAACCAGTATTTAAGCAAGATGGAACAATAACCGCTGCGAATGCTTCTTCAATTAATGATGGGGCTGCTGCTCTTGTTGTGTGCTCTGAAGAAAAATCAAATGTAATAAATGCTAAGCCCCTTGCACGCATTATTGCCCACTGTTCTTTTTCACAAGCTCCCGAATGGTTTACTACTGCTCCTATTGGTGCAATAAAAAAAGTATTGGAAAAAGCTAAAATGGATTTGCAAGACATTGATTTATTTGAAATAAATGAGGCATTTGCTGGCGTCCCAATTGCTGTTCATAAAGAACTTTCTATTCCTTTTGAAATAATTAATATACACGGTGGTGCTGTTTCTTTGGGTCATCCAATTGGAGCATCTGGCGCCAGAATTTTAACTACATTAATTTACGCATTAAAACGTTATAATAAGAAATTTGGACTCGCTACTCTTTGTATTGGAGGAGGTGAGGCAGTCGCAATGATTGTTGAAAATATTTAAAAAAATTGTTTTATAAATATTAAAAAGTAAAAAATATTATTCATATTTTTGTAAAAGTAAAAGGAAAAAAATTTACTTATTATACATAAAATTAAAGGAAAAAGAAATGGCAGATCTATTGCACGTAACAGACGATAGCTTTGATAACGAGGTATTGCAATCCTCAATCCCGGTATTGGTAGATTTTTGGGCTACCTGGTGCGGACCTTGCAGAATGATAGCTCCGATTATCGAAGATTTAGCTAAAGAATTAGACGGCAAGCTTAAAGTATGCAAGCTTGATGTTGATAATAATCAAAAGGTTGCCTTACAATATGGCATACGCTCTATTCCATCAATTTTTATTTTCAAAAATGGTGAAGTAGTCGATAATATCATCGGTGCAGTTCCAAAAGCACAAATCCAAGCCCGCTTACAAGGCATAATTTAATTATTATTAACATAAAAAAGGAAAAGAAATGAGTTCATTAATTATTGATGTTTATGGACGTGAGATTCTTGATTCAAGAGGGAATCCCACAATTGAAGTAGAAGTTACTCTTGAAGACGGTTCATTCGGTATTGCAGCAGTTCCATCGGGAGCCAGCACCGGCGAGCATGAAGCAACTGAATTACGCGACGGCGATGAATCACGCTATCTCGGTAAGGGCTGCGAAAATGCTGTCGAAAATGTTAATTCCATTATTGCCGATGCCCTCGAAGGAATGGATGCAGCAGAACAAATCCAGGTTGATTCTATTTTATTAGAACTTGACGGCACTAAAAATAAATCAAAACTCGGAGCTAATGCAATTTTGGGTGCTTCACTTGCCTGCGCCAAAGCAGCAGCAGAATATCACGGATTACCTTTATACCGCTATATCGGTGGAGTGCATTCCCGCTTTCTCCCAGCACCAATGATGAACATATTAAATGGTGGCAAGCATGCAGATAATACAGTTGATATTCAGGAATTTATGATTATTCCAAAAAATGCTCCTTCATTTAAGGAAGCATTGAGAATGGGAACTGAAGTATTCCATAATTTAAAAAAAGTATTGAAAAGCAAGGGTTATAACACCTCTGTTGGTGATGAAGGTGGTTTTGCTCCATCACTCAAATCCAACGAAGAAGCTTTCGATGTAATTTTGGAAGCTATCGAAAAAGCCGGCTACAAACCAAAAGATGATGTCCTTCTTGCTATTGATACCGCTTCAAGTGAAATGTTTGAAGACGGAAAATATAAGATGTTTAAATCTTCTGGCAAACTTTTAACCTCTGAAGAAATGATTAATTGGTATGTAGATTTATGCAATAAATATCCTATTGCTTCAATTGAAGATGGTCTTGACGAAAACGACTGGGAAGGTTGGGCAAAACTTACTGCTGCTCTCGGTAATAAAGTTCAGTTAGTTGGTGATGACCTTTTCGTTACTAATCCGGAATACCTTTCAAGAGGCATTAAAGAAAAAATTGCAAATTCAATTTTGATTAAAGTAAATCAAATCGGAACACTCACTGAAACATTGGAAACGATTCATCTTGCCCAAAGAAATGGATATAAAACCGTGATTTCACATCGTTCAGGTGAAACAGAAGACACTACTATTGCAGACCTTGCAGTAGCAACTAACGCAGGTCAAATAAAAACAGGCGCCCCAAGCAGAACAGACAGAGTCGCTAAATACAACCAACTTCTTCGCATTGAAGATATGCTCGCCGAAGATTCTGTTTATTCTGGTCCAATTGAGTTTTAGGTTATTAGGTTATTAGGTTATTGGGTTATTGGGTTATTAGGTTATTAGGTTATTAGGTTATTAGGTTATTAGGTTATTGGGTTATTGGGTTATTGGGTTATTGGATTTAATAGCTCACCTTACGCAATTGCTCTTTTGAGAAATGAAATAGTGTAGTTTAGATACATTTTTTTATCCACTTTTCTTATTCCCCTCTTGAGAGGGGCAGGGGTGTGTTCTTTCTTACTTTTTATATCTGAAGCATTTTCAAGGAGATAAACTATTATAAGCATATTTTTTCTCTTTATTAAGAAAATACATTTTAAATAATGAAAAAAGAACACACCCCTTTAATCCCCTCTCAAGAGGGGAATATGACAAGTGGATTCAAAGAACTTATCACCCCTCCTGCCCCTCTCAAGAGGGGAATGCGTAAGGTAAGTTAATAATTAACTCAACTTTCCTAGTTGTCATAAGTGTTTGTAATATATAAATAATATAGATAAGAACAAAAGTGGTAAAAAAG
>CAZCLJ010000099.1:0-14457 GCA_964499465.1 uncultured Hyphomicrobiales bacterium | reverse complement strand
CCGTCAGAATGACACAGAAAATTATGTCATCTCTATTTAAATAAAGGTCTTCCTTAATAAGGGGTTCGGAATGACAAATAAACATATTTTATTATTAAAAGCAACTTGGTATAATATTATTGAATTTATGAATAATACAAACTAAAAGTATAATTCATTGTTTGTAAAAATTTCCAGATGACAATTTCCAGTACTCCTCCGAACTAATATATACCTTATTTATTGCGGTTTTTTTTATTTAAGAAAATTAGCTAAATTGAGTAATGAAAATAAGAGTATTAAAAATAAAAATAAATAGGTGAATTATGAAAAAATATATACTACTTTTAATTTTCTTTCTTATTTCAATAGAGATTTACTCAGAAGAAATTGAAATCAGCCGGGATAATGGAGAACCTGAAGGAAACTGCTTCATAGCAAAAAGATACGAATGGGACGAATCTGTAGCTTTTAAAATAAATGCTCCCTGTTTTATTAAAAAAATAAGTGTATATCTTTCCGGAGAAACACCCGGTTTAGATACAATCTGGGTTTGTGGCGACCCCGCTGCAGGAAACCTTTTTCCTACACTTTACGTTTGGAAATACAATTCTTTAATTCCTCCAATTGTTTATGAATACGATGGTGCTCCGGGCTGGAAAGAATTTGATATTTCAAGTTATAGTCTAAGATTAAACGGTTATGAATCTGTTGCAATACAGCATCGCTTAAAGCAAGATGGTCCTTGGTTTACTTATGATAACGACGGCAGAACAACCGACAAAGCAAGTGGCAAAACCTCCTGGATGACAGACCCATATACTCCGAATACGAATTTTTACAATATTAAGGGGACAATTTACGAATACCCTGCTGGCGATTTCCTTGTTCGGCTCTATATTGAATATCAATATCCCGATGGAAACGGTTATGAAACTCCACCACCGCCAACATTTGTTAATATTAACTCCGAAACACAGATTGCTATTTCAGGAAATTCGGCAATTGCAGATTGGAATAATGACGGCTGGGACGATATTTCCTGTAATGGTAAATTTTATGAAAACAATCAAGATGGCACTTTCACTGAAAAAAGCAGCCAATTTGGTATAGGAGGAGGCAGCTATTCCTGGGGCGATGTTGATAACAATGGCTATCTGGACGCATTTGTTGTCCGCGGCTGGAATAACGATAAAATATATGCTAATCAGGGAAATGGTGTTTTTACTGACATTACTGCAACAACAGAAATTACCAATAATTTTCCAACAGAAACCCCTGTTTGGTTCGATAGCGATAACGACGGCACATTAGACCTCTTCATTGCTAACCGAAGAAAAGAGGAGAATGGACAGGAAACTTATTACCCAAATCAATTATGGGTAAATTCCGGTAATGGCAAATTTATAAATGTAACAGATGAGGCAGGAATTTCTGCAGCAGAGCCATCACCTTATTACGATTTATATGGGGCAACTGCAGTTGATTACAATAAAGATAATGCTGCGGATATTTTCGTTGCCACATATCGTTTGGCTCCTGATTTGCTCTACAAAAATGATACTCAGGGATATTTTAATGATGTTGCGAAAGAAACAGGAGTAGTTGGACTACAGACAGCACTACCTTATTATTTTGGTCACGGAATGGGCTGCCACTGGGGAGATTTTAACAATGATGGTTATATAGATTTATGCGTTGGAAATCTTGCTCATCTTGATGAACGTGGTACTTATTCCAATCCATCACTCATATTTAGGAACGACGGTCCTCCGAATTTCCATTTTACTGAACAGGGTAATGAAATGGGACTGCGATTTCACGAGGGAAATGCAGGAGCTGTTTGGCTTGATTTAGATTTAGACGGCTATCTTGACCTTTGGCACGGAAAATATGCCGGTGGTATCGGCTCTCTGTATTTAAACCAAGGCCCCCCAAATTTTAAATTACAGGACATAACCTGGGAAACAAATGCTGTTATTCAAAATCCCTGGACAGCAGTGTATTCTGATTTGGATAATGACGGAGATTTGGATATGGTAATCAACAATAATGTTTTACGTAATGATATGGAACGCAAAGGCAACTGGGCTGCTTTTAGAGTGCAGGGCGCCCCTCAGGATAATGTCAATCAAGATGGATACGGAACAAAAATTACTGCTTTTATCGGCAACAAAATATTTTTTAGAGAATTAAGCAGTAGTGCTGCAGGTAGCAGAGCAACTCAAAATACAAATGAATTGCATTTTGGATTAGGATTTAATGATATAATTGACAGTATAGTAGTTGTTTACCCAAACGGAAAAAGCATTACTCATTCAGACATTAAAACAAATGCCCGTTATTTCATTCCATATTTGCAAGCACCTGAAATCAGAATACTTTCCACTCCGGCTCTTATTCAACCAAAAAACTACTCAAACAGAATACAAATTGATAAGCCGGTTTTCGATTGGACAAAAGTTGAAGGTGCTGTTAGATATAGATTTCAGGTTAGTAAAAATCTGGATTTTTCAATTTTAATTATAAATGAAACGATTGAAGAAAGTGCTTATTATTTAGCACAATTAAAAGACCAAACCCAATACTACTGGAGAGTTCGTGCATATAGTCAGACGGATTCAAGCCGCTGGTCATCTGTGTGGGAGTTTTATACTGGCACACCTGCTCCCTCGAGTCCAACTTTAATTTTACCAGCCAATAACGAAGTTAATATTAATTTTAATCCCAAGTTTATCTGGTCAAAAGTTACTTGCCCAACTAAATATTTGAATAAAACATATTTTACTCTTGAGATTTCTACTGATGCAGATTTCAATAATACATTCAGAGTATTCGAGAATTTGCGTGATACTGTATTTATTTTTGATGAAAACTTAGAAATCAATACTGAATACTTTTGGAGAGTAATTCCAACAAATATAGACTTGCAGGGCGAACCTTCAGAAACCTTTAAATTTAAAACAATTTCGCTGCCGGCTGTTCCAGTGCTTGAATCTCCTAAAAATAACGAAGCAGATGTAATTATTCGCCCTTACTTTAATTGGAAAATAGTTGATTACGCTGATTCTTATCAAATACAAATAAGTCAGTATGATGATTTCAGTGAAATTATATACGATAATTCTGAAGTTTATTCAAATACTTTAAAATTGCTTAAAAGTATAGATGGTTCAACAACTTACTACTGGCGCATCCGTGCATTAAATTTGGCTGGCGCTAGCGTTTGGTCTGAAACCTGGGCTTTTACAACGATATTGATACCCAGAACACTTAATCTTGCTTATCCAAGCAATGAAATGGAAGAAGTCCCAACCACATTTGGTTTTAATTGGGATGAATCTCTTAATTCATTGTATTATCAATTACAGGTAGCAAGTAACCTTTCATTTACAAATTGTGTTATTGAAGCAGATAGTTTAACTTTAACTGAATTTAATTTTTCTACTCCTCTTGATAAAGGAACAACTTATTATTGGCGGGCAAGAGGAAAAAATGATGTCGGAAATGGGGTTTGGAGTGAAACCTGGTCATTTAAAACTGAAGGTGCATCTGACGTTTTTGAAGATAAATTTAACAATAATTTGTTTTCTCTGGTAATATCACCTAATCCATTTAAAGATAATCTCTTAATCAACTTTTCTTTATTTAAGCAATCTTATGTAAATATTAGTATTGTCAATGTCTTTGGAGAAACAGTTCATACTTTTTATAACGGAGACTTAAGTCAAACAAGCTATGTATATAATTGGCAACCAATTAGTGTTTTAGAAGGTATATATTTCTTGAAAATTCTTACAAATGAAAAACAGAATATTTATAAATTAATTTACTTAAAATAATGGATTGTATTTATTATCCCTCGTTCAATAATGACAATAGTTATATTAATATTGAACATACTTTTACAAATCATCTGAAAGCTCTGCGCGTTCGTTTGGGTGATAATTTACTCATTACAAACGGGCAGGGTTTGCTTGTTAAAACTGTTTTAATGAACGAAGACAAGCAAAGCTATATTTTTAAAATAATAGAAAAATTGGAAAATATAGAAAATTTTCCTAATAGATTTGCACTTGCTTTAGGTATTCTTGATTCAAGGGACAGGTTTGAATTTGCTTTTGAAAAAGCAGTAGAACTTGGAATTACCGATTTCTTTCCTTTGATTACTAAAAATACTCAAAAAGATGCCGTAAAAATTGAACGATTGACTGCAAAAGCAATAGCTGCAATTTCGCAATCTCAAAGATCATTGTTGCCAATAATTCATAATCCAATTCAAATTAGTGAATTATCTTCTCACTTCACTAATTTTGAAAAGGTTTTTATAGCTGATATAACTGGTAAACCGCTTGAAAATATTAGAAAAAGTGAATCTTCTATTGCAATTATTGGTCCTGAAGGTGGCTTTACTGACGATGAATTAGATTTACTTAAAAGTCAAGAAAACTCAATCTTATTTTCTCTCGGAAACAAAAGATTGAGAGCAGAAACCGCTGCTATTGTATCTTTAGGATTATTGTGTACTTAGTGCAATTTCAGGACTCCTGATGCCTCGTAGTTTGGTATTTCGCATATTTTATAATAAGAAAAATTTTTAATATAAGTATTTCCAATAGGTCATTCGTTATTGGTCATTCGTCATTAGTAGTCAAATACTAATAACCAATAACCAATGACCAATAACAAATAAAATATTAATTGCTAACTGCGAAATTGTTCTTTACGAGCATAATCTCCTAACTCCTTTATTTTAGTTATGAGGTCAGGTGTTTTCAATATCAACACTTTTTAAATAATTTATTGAATTAAATCATTTAAAAAATAGAATACGAAATACCAAGTTGCAATGCTTCTTTGAACTGCGTTTTGAGTGATTGGCGTTTTTCATATACAAGTAAGATATTAAGATTAACAACAATTAATTTATTGATTTTTGCTGAAATTACGTTGTCGAAGCGGACATCCCAGGTTTCGAGCCGGTCGAAAGCAGAAAACAGACGCAATTTTGAAGTGAGCATCATATTTTCCATAAATCCCCATTCTAAGTCAGTTACAGACTCAATACCAGTTTCAAACTTGAATTTTTCCTGCTCATCTAAAGTTTTTGGGTCATCTGTAAACTGGAAAAGCTTATTGGCAAAAGTTTCCTGAAAAGCCACACCAACCCTTGATTTGAATATTTTCAATTTATCGTATGTAAAACCAATGCTTTGAGTAATATAGCCGGGGTCAAAGAAATCAGCAATTAATGAATCCTTGCCTTCCTTTGTTATTTTATATCCTTTGGCAAGAGTGGAACGAATAGTATTACTGAAGAAGGGGTCAACTGCCCAGCCAATATTATAGCTCAATACATCTTCGAGGTAAATTTCGTTGTCATTTGTCTTGAAATCAGCATCGCCGAGCTTTGTCTGTCCATAAACCAATTTCAGTGAATTAGTAAATGTCCAGTTATTTTCTTTATAATCAGCACCGAAATTTCCGTAAATTGAATAAGTTAAAGCATTATCGCCGCCAAGCACCCAGTTATCGAATGCAATCTGGCTGATGTTCAGTCCGACAATTCCTTTCGGCGTCCATGGACCTTTAACTGAATCTGCTTGTGTTTCTTTTTCCTGTGCATTAATAGTTAATGGTTTGATAACACAAAAAAACAAACCGAAAATTAGAAATATTTTTTTTATCATATAATCACCTTTTAAATTAAATAGCTAAATCACTTTCTTGAATCTTTCTGATTGTTCTAATAAGAAGAGCATTTCCAATTGTAATTACTCCTACTCTACCAACAAACATTAATAAAGTAATAATAATTTTTCCGAAATTAGTAAGAGTGCCGGTTATTCCAGTACTTAAACCAACTGTTCCTAATGCAGAACCGCATTCAAATAAAATCTGCAACAAATTTGCGTTTTCTGTAAAGGTTAATATATAAGAACCAATAAATAGTATAGAAGTATAAAAAATAAAAATACTTAAAGCAGAATTTACTCTATAATCTGGAATCTTTTTCCCTAATAAAGTAACATCCTGTTTTAAAGTTAATTTACTAAATAAAAAAGCAAAAATTGCTGATAAAGTAGTTGACTTTAAACCACCACCAGTTCCTGAAGGAGATGCACCAACATACATTAAAATTACTATAAGCATTAAAGAAGATGGATGTAAATTGGTAATAGATATTGTGTTAAAACCAACAGTAGTCAATGATGTCATTGTTTGAAAAAATGCTAATGTTAATTTTTCATAATCATTGTATTGTTGAATAGATGGCTCAAATAAAGCTAATTGTATTGTTCCAAAAACGGTAAAAAATAATGTAACAAATAAAATTATTTTGCTGGTGAAAGTAATAGTGTGTTCTTTAGATTTAATTCTTTTCCAAAAATCAAGTAAAACAATAAAACCTATTCCGCCTAAATAACTTAAAACTGATACTGTTATATTTAAAACTGAATTCAATTTTAATTGTTCGAAACTATCATTAAACAAACTAAAACCAGCAGTACAAAAGGCAGATATACTATGAAAAATTGCATTCCATACTGGCTCTGAAACTCCTTCATTTATAAACACAAAGAATAAAATTATCGAACCAATAAGTTCAAAAACTAAAGTAAATGTTATTATACTTTTTACAAGTTCAATAATATTGAAATTTGATGGAATTGAAAATTCAGTTGATAGAACGTTGGTTTTTGATGAAGATAGCTCATTAGTCATTTTAAGTATAACGAATGAACTAAAAGACATATATCCAATTCCACCTATTTGAATTAACAAAAGAATTATAATCTGACCAAAAAAAGTGTAATTATCTGATATACTAATTGTTGCTAATCCTGTTGTTGATATAGCTGAAGTTGCATTAAATAAATTATCAATTAAATGAATATATTCTTTTTGAGCAAATGGAAGTGATAAAAAAAACGTTCCTAATAATACATAGAAGAAAAAACCATATAGGATTTGCTTCTGTGGAATTTTCGAATAAAATCCAAATGAAATTATTTTGAAAAAAATTGAATTCAAAAAATTTGTTTTCATATTCTTTGTAAAAATTATTAACTTAAAATTATTTAAAAATAAGAATTAAATTATGAAAAAAATAATTATTCTTTTATTGCTTTTGATTGTTTCTGAATGTGTTTTTGCCCAAACAGATACAAATTCAGATAACAACACTGCTGAAATGCTTGAGCTAAAAAGACATTCCGATTCAAGCAGAATTGCCGATTCTCTTAAATATTTGAAAATGCAGGAAGAAATCAACCAACTGAAAGAGAGCGAAAAGGATAAACGGGTAGCTTTAGAAAAAGAGTTAAAGGAATTTAAGCGGGAAGATTCGATTAGAAAAGCAACTGCTAATTTACAAATTGATTCTCTGATAAAAACTACTCCAGCGTTTCCAGTAGCACCTTTTGGCGACACGCTCTTTTTAATTTATGCGAAAATAGCTTCATTTTCTGCGAAAGAACGCTCGGAGGCGATTACAAAAAGGATAACTGCGCTCGAAGAAATTTTCGATTCTGAAAAAGATACTATAAAAGTTCTTTTAAATGAAGAATCTGCTGATATTATTTGCAATGAATTATTAATTATGAGTATTTGGAATCTTGATGCTCTTTTTGCAAGTTCAAACAAGGAAGAGATGGCAAATAAATATGCTGAATTAATATCTCAAGCCATAAATGATTATCAGGAAGAAAAAAGTTGGCTAACTATTTTGAAGCAAACCGGACTTGCACTATTAGTTATCGTTATTATTTACTTTTTATTGAAATTAGTTAATCGCTTATATCAAACGATTGATAAAATTTCAGTTGCATATAAAAGTAAGTTTTTAAAAGATATACACATAAAAGGTTATGTGCTTCTTGACATTGAAAAAGAATATAAAATTATTCTGCTTATTTTAAAATTGCTTAAATATTTCTCTTTTGCTTTAATACTTTATATTGCTCTGCCAGTGATATTTAGCATTTTCCCGGTAACAAAAAGCATTGCTTATACCTTATTCGATTATTTCCTTAATCCGATTGAAAAAGTATATAAAGCAGTAGTTGCATACATTCCGAATTTAATAACAATAATTGTCTTGGTTTTAATTGGTCGATATTCTTTAAAGTTTTTAAAATATTTAGCAGGTGAAGTTGAAAGTGGAAATCTTGAAATTAAGGGATTTTATCCTGATTGGGTGAAGCCCACTTATAATATAATAAGGGTATTGCTAATTGCGTTCATTTTTATTATGATATTTCCATATCTGCCCGGCTCGGATTCTGCTATTTTTCAGGGAGTTTCGGTCTTTCTCGGAATAATTGTATCTATTGGCTCGTCATCAGTTATAGGAAATTTGATTGCCGGAATTGTTATAACATATATGCGTCCTTTCAAAATTGGCGACAGAGTGAAAATTGCTGATGTTACTGGGGACGTGATTGAAAAAACTCCTTTCGTAATTCGCATTAGAACTCCAAAAAATGAAGAAATTACTATTCCGAACTCAACAATTCTTTCTTCTCATACAACAAATTACAGTAACAATAAAGAAGGATTGATTCTTCACACAACAGTAACAATTGGATACGATGTCCCCTGGCGCACAGTTGAGCAACTTTTAATTGAAGCAGCAAAGAAAACAAAGGATATAAGTGAAAGCCCGTCGCCTTTCGTTTTGCAAACAAGTTTAGACGATTTTTATATTGCATATCAGTTAAATGCTTATACAAAAGAAGCAAACAAGCAGGCAGGCATTTATTCCGAACTTCATCAAAACATACAGGACAGTTTCAGACGTGGCAACGTGGAAATTATGTCGCCACATTATCGCGCTATGCGTGATGGAAATGAGATTACAATTCCGAAAGAGTAAAAATGGAAAATAAATATTAAAGATTTTTCAAAGTTCAGAACTCCTTACCCCATAACGAAAATAAAGGAGTTAGGAGATTTATCTCGTAAAAAACAATTTCGCAGTTAGCAATTAATATTTTATTTGTTATTGGTCATTAGTCATTGGTTATTAGTATCTAACTACTAATGACGAATAACAAATGACCTATTGGAAATACTTTTATAAAAATTTAACTTCTTATTGTAAAATATGCGAAATATCAAACTACGAGGCATCAGGAGTTCTGATATTAGAGTGCTTATTTTATATATAATCCCTACGGGATAAGCACAGTCAAGGTTTTTCATGTTACAAATATTTAATTCCTACGGAATAAATTTTCAAAGACACTGTTTCATTTTTTACCCATTTTTATACAAGAACTAATATTTGTGTATAATCGTTAGCTTTGAAAAAGGTGGGTAGGGGGTATTTCTTGCAATTCTATTATAATAAGAGTTTATTAATATATGTTATCTCCATTAAAATAAAGCACTTGCTTTATACTGGGGTTCGAAATGACAGATTTTCCTTTTCATTCACATATTTTTTAAAATCTTTTATAAATTCTTCGAAATCTTTACCATAAATTCTTTTAAAATTCATTTTATAATCTGAATTGTCTATCAATGATTTCATAAAAGTTAGCATTTTTTCTTTTCCAAAGCGAATCACCATATAATCAACAATGCATGCATATTCAGAATATATAAAAGCAATTTCGTTTTTCATATTGAGTTTGATTTTTTCTTCGTTTTTTGTTTTGAAATATTCTGGCGGCATAAAATTCCCTTGTCGAATTAAGGCATAAGTTTCTTCTTTGCTAGGATAAAACGAAGTTCCCATTTGATTAGCACTATAAACTGCCAAGCCCTCTAAGAACCATTCAGGATAGTAATATGAATTTACAATTCCGGAATGTTGATGTAAAAGGGAGTGGGATAATTCGTGGGTTACATATATTTCCAATGAGATTTTTCCAATCTGTGCTTCTTTGATTGCCCAGGGAGAAATGAATAAATTGCTGTTCGGATAAACGCAAAATCTTGCTTTTGAAATAGAACGATTAAGAAATGCAGAGCTATCACTAAAAATGAAAATTTTGGTCTTATATTTGAATTTTAACCCGTGAAATATTTCAACTTTCGGAATCAATGTGTCAATTCTTTTAAAATTTGAAAATGCAGCACCTTCTTGAATGTAGATTTCTGTATATTGCATTTCCTTTTTCTCGAAACCAATATAAAATGGCGAAAAAGCAAATAATTTCCCAAATAATAACTGCTGAGTAAAAACAACAATTAGAATAAAGATTATTCCTAAAACTGAATACAAAATTTTTCTTTTCATAGAATTAAATTCCATATAATTCAAACAACTTATTGACAAATACAAAGTAAAATTATTTTATTTTCTAAATAATCAAAATTTCTAAATATTATTTAGTATTATTTTAAATTTTTCTTTATTTTAGAAATAATAGAAAATGGTGTTTTTTATAATGTATAGAATTGAGTTTGTAGAGACAGATAATAACAAAAAACCTTTTAAAGAATTTATTAATGCTTTGACTTTAGAAGAACAAGCTGATGTTTTTGTTGCTATAAATAAACTTTGTTATTTAAAAAATAATGCTTTGAGAATTTCTGAAAAGTTATCAAAAAGTATTAGAGATGGAATATATGAATTAAGAGTTCATCATTTTAATAAAATATCAAGAAGTTTTTATTTTTATTATATTGATAAAAGAATTGTTTTTACTCATGGATTTATAAAAAAAACAGATAAAATTCCTTCAAATGAAATTGAAAAAGCAATAAAATTAATGAATGAATTCAAATCGAAAAAGGAGAAATTATGAAAACAAATTATGAGGAATTATTCGAGGAAAAAATGCAGAATCCAGAATTTCAGATTAAATATATATTTGCTAAGGAAAAATTAGAAATTGAATTGTTGATTGATTCCATTAAAGAGAGCATAAAATTAAATAAACCGGCTACAACTACTATGAAAAGAATAAATAAATTAGAAAAACATATTGAACTTTTAAGTGTTTAATTAACTTTTTTAATATTTTTCACTCATTCCCAAGTTGCACTTGGGAATGTAACTTTCACTAAGCTATGCTTTAAATCTTTATTCATATAATGCGAAACACTGCTTGAAAAGAAATCTTCCTTCCCAAGTGTTACCTGAGAAGGATTTCAAGATGGATCCTGACATCTGCCAGAATGACCGTTCTAGTAATGCTATCAACTTGTTTATAGTATGACTTTGCTTTCTTCTTACTTTTGTAAAGTTTCTTAACTTTGCAAAAGTTTTAATAATTACATCTGCATTTCAATAAATTCCAAACAAATCCTTTTGTCTTCTTCAAGTTGAGTTTTTATTTCTTCTATACCTTTAAACTTTTTCTCTTCCCGAATAAATTTGATGAAATTCACCGATACCTTTTTCCCATACAAATCCCCCTTAAAATCGAAAAGATGAACTTCCAAAAGCAATTCGCCATCTTCTTCAAATGTAGGTCTTACTCCAATATTTGCCATTCCGTAATATGTTTTATTTTGAATTTCTGAAGAAACCAAGTAAACTCCTTTAGCCGGAATTAATTTATACTTATTTGAAAAAGAAAAATTGAGTGTTGGAAATCCGATTGTCCTGCCACGCTTTTGTCCTTCAACAACTATATCTTCAATAAAATAAGGATAGCCCAGCAATTCGTTTGCAAGTTCAACCTGCTGAGATAAAATCAAATTACGGATTTTGGTGCTTGAAATAATTAATTCTTTTTCCAAAAAAGCATCAATTTTTTCAATTTGGAAATTATATTCTTTCGACAAATCTAAAAGCAAGGATTCATTGCCTTGACGGTTTTTTCCAAAAAGGTGGTCGTAACCAATTAAAAGAGTATGCAAACCGATTTTTTTAACTAAATATTCAACAATGAAATCTTTTGCATCAGTTTTTGCAAACTCAATCGAAAATGGGATAATTAAAACATTTTCAATTTCATTGCTTTGGAATAATTTCAATCGTTCATCAATCGTGGTTAAAAGGAAAATCTGTTTTCTGTCCACTTTGTTCAAAACAATTTGCGGATGTGGGTCTATAGTCAATATCAAATGCTTTAAATTTTCACGATTGGACATTTCTAATAATTTGTCAATAATCAACTGATGACCGCGATGGACGCCGTCAAATGTGCCAACGGTAATTATAGTATTTGGATTATATTCTATTTCGTTAAAATTGTTGTAAATGTTCATAAAATATATAATAAAAAATTTAATCCACTAATAATATCTACTCAACTTTTCTAGTGTAGTAATTCATTAAAAGACTTACTATTTGGTGTCATTCCGAAACGAAGTGAGGAACCTCACAACTCATTGTCTCCACAGAACTTGAGATTCTTAACTTCGTTCAGAATGACTTCTATGTTTTTGACTGCTCCAACTTTACGAAAGTTAAGAAACTTTCGCAAAGTAAGAAGATATATACTTTCGTAAAGTTTCTCAACTTTGCGAAAGTTTTGAATGATGTCATCTCCATTTAAATAAAGCACTTGCTTTATAAGGGGATTCAGATTGACAAGAAATTATTACACTAGTGTTGTAATTCGTTAAAAGACTTATTATATTGTGTCATTTCGAAACGAAGTGAGAAATCTCACAAGTCATTGCTACTACAGAACTTGAGATTCCTCACTTCGTTTCGGAATGACAAGAAATGTTTATTAGGTTTTCAATAAATTACTACACTAGGAAAGTTGAATTTCTATTTTGAAAATCTGATAACTCCATTGGGGCAGCCGACATAAGCAGCACCATCAGGAGCAATAACAACACCGGAGTAGTGATTATTGTAAAAATACTCATCTGGACCAGCTTTTTTTCTAAAAGCAAGTTCTCCGTTACTTGCTTTAACTGCAGTGAAATACCAGCCCTCCATATCCTTTGTATAAGTATAAACTAAATCATTAACCGACGAATACTTAGAAACAAGAGAAGGAATAATTAAATTTGAAGTCCATGCGATATTATAGCTGCCATCTTTATTAAAGTCAATTCTTGTTAAGCCCGGTTCTGAAAGCTTTCCAATAAAATCAATTACATCTGTATAGCCGTAATTATTTTCAACAATAATGGAATTGTTAAATGCAATCAAAGAGTTTTCTGTAGCTGAAGCACCGCTTGCAAACACAGGGACTTTGCACAAGAGCCGATTAGAGCTAATCTGCTTCCCTCTTTTATAAACCAGAACATTCATTTGTGGCTCAGCATTATCTGTAATAGCAACGTAATCTTTTGAAATCAAAGTCGGAGTAGTCCCTGAACCTTGTGAAAACTGGCTTGGTTTCTTAACAGTTCCTCTATCATATTCTTCACGCCAGGAAATAATTGGTTTTCCATTATTATCAGTATCTAACCTATATAAAGCATAATCAGTTACGATATACACTCCACCAGTTTCATCAACTGCAAATGAATTAGCGATGGATTCTTTAACTTCAATATCAGAATCGAAATGTGATAATTGAACTGTATCTAATTTATCGTTGCTAACAATTCCCACAATGCCTTCTTCAGTAGCAAACCAAAGATTTCCAGACCAGTCTGGTAAAGCAGATATTATGTGGCAGGGGTCCGGCAAAAAAGATAAATCATATTCATTTTCCAAAATAAATTTAGCTGGATTTCCTTCACAGCTTAATTTAAAAATTCGTTTATCTACAGTTGGAACGATAACTCTATAATTTTGGTCAAGATAGAAATATCCAGCTCCTGATGGTGTTAAGTCAGTGCCTGTTGGAAGTTGATAAGTATCAATTACTTCCAATGTCGTTGGTTCTAAAATGTATAAATTCCTTCTGCTATCTGCACCTATTCCAAGAGTTACTAATTTGTTTTCTCTATTGAATGTAATAGTAACACAAAGTTGATTTAAATTAGACATTGTGATATTCAGCATTTCACTATCAGGACCTTTTATGGAATAAACATCTGTCATATATGCATCATTATGGACATTACTTTTGCCGTTTGGTGCCATAAATGGATGCGTAGGGGCTGTCCAATCCATTTTATTGTTGTTAACAACATCAGTTGAATTTTCACAACCAGCAAATAAAAATGCAAAAACTAAAGAGAAAATACATAAATTCTTCATAATTTATCCTTTTAAAAAATGTATAAAAAAATTATTTTCATTACATAGACAAATCCTTGCTAACACACAATATTTGAAATTCCTTACTTAAAATGCCAATGACTTCTATAAATTTATCTTTCAAAAACTTTACGAAAGTAAAGAAACTTTCGCAAAGTAAGAAGAGCTAAATACTTTCGTAAAGTTTCTTAACTTTGCGAAAGTTAAAAATCTAAACTATCTAATACCAAACTGCTAACTAAAAGTGCAAATTCAAAATGTCATTCTGAACGAAGTGAAGAATCTCAATGCCCGTGGTAGCAAGGAGTTGTGAGATTTCTCACTTCGTTTACCAATGACATCTTTTTTCTAAAACCAATGAAACACAGAACAGCACTAAGAAATCCCCCCTACCCCCCTTTTTC
>CAZCLJ010000098.1:0-14472 GCA_964499465.1 uncultured Hyphomicrobiales bacterium | reverse complement strand
AGAATCCAGAAAATTTTTTTAACCACTATTCTCTGGATTCTTCACTTCGTTCAGAATGACCGAAAAAAGGTGAAGATGTCATTGGTAACGAAGTGAGGAATCTCAAAGTCTGTGGTAGTAATGAATTGTGAGATTCTTCGCTGCGTTTCAGAATGACAGATTATATTACCATTATTGTTAGCGGATTGGTATTAACTTACCGGGGACAGAGTGCTGTTTTTTTTCAACTCCGTAGGAGTTTTGAAAACTCAAAATACTTTTTCTACAAACAGGAAGCAACTACGTTGCTTTTTCTTTCACTTTGCGAAAGTTTCTTAACTTTCGTAAAGTTTTGCAAAGTAAAATTAAAGATATCAAATCGCATTTTGCTTTAAAAGCAATAATTTTCACTCCAAATAAAACAACTTTTATTACTTCTGACAAAATTCTCAATATTTCTATCAAAAAATTTGATACATCTATACTTATTTCTTTATCAGCGAAATTATAATTCCTTTTAACTACTTTAAGCGGAATAAATTTGAACTTAAATGGAATGTTTTTGAAATGAATATTTACATTATCTAAAACACTTTTTAATCCTTCACTATAAAAATTTACATAATCTATCTTTTACGAAGACCTCATCTCTCTGGCGGAAGATCTCATCTCTCTGACGGAAGACTTGAACTCTCTGGCGGAAGACCTCATCTCTCTGACGGAAGACCTCATCTCTCTGACAGAAGACTTCATCTCTCTGACGGAAGACTTAATCTCTCTGACGGAAGACCTCATCTCTCTGACAGAAGACTTAATCTCTCTGACGGAAGACCTCATCTCTCTGACGGAAGACTTGAACTCTCCGGCGGAAGATTTAAAAATGCTGATAAATAATTAAAAAACTAACAGAAACGTACTTTTACGACATTACAAAAAATGAATAAGCTCTTTATTTTCATTTAAATATAACAATAAATATTAAAATGAATAGGAGTTTTTAGAAAGCAGGAGGAATTTTATTTTTGTATGAAATTTTTTGTCAATGAATAGTGATTTACCTGATTAAATTATTACCTGGTTATTTTTTTTATTAATCAAGAAATCCTTTAATCTTTCTAATCAAGGTTCTGACTTTTATAATGAAGATGATTAAAAAAGAAAATTAGATAAATCAATAATTCAATCCATATCGGTGCTTTTTCTTCAGATGGACTCCACTTTCAAAGTGTGGGGTCCATATATTACTTCCAAAAAAAAATCTCCTTCCCAAGTTCAACTTGGGAAGGAGTGGGGGATTGCATACTTTTACTTTTGTTAAGTAACTATGGTTTTGAGAAAGTTTTATAAAATTAAATCATTAGTAACTATTATAGAAAACTACTCATTGCCCGGATAAGTAAGAATTACTGGTTGATATAAATAAATCCAATAAGCCCTGCCGGGAATTAATTCACCTAAAGTATTAATATTATATTGTGGAATATATAATCCTCCAGAATTATCTTTTACCAGTACAATATTTTGAGAAATATTTGCAAGAGCAGTTTCAACTTCCATTGGCGATGTCCGAAGATAAGAAATCAAATTCCAACCTGGTGAAAGAAATAGTGGTGTGTTCTCTGGAATCACCTGGTTGCCAGTTATTGACAAAATGCAGGGTTCAGTAGCATAGACCTGATAACCATCTGTAATATTCCAGTTGCCTATTGAATTTAATTGATAAGAGGGAACACAGAACAAACCATCTCCATTTTTAACAATCGTAATATTTTGTGCAATTTCTGAAAAAACTTCAACCATATTTGCTTCATTCGGTATTACGTTGCTCGAAATCTGGTTCCAGCCCTGATTTAATTCAATATTAAAAGTAACAGACTGATTTGAAGTAGTAAAGCTCCAAATTTCACTCCAATCACTTTCAATTTCAACATTCGTTGCTTTCACTCTCCAAAAATATGTTGTATTGCTTTCAAAGTCGTTTAATTCAAAACTACTTTCATTAATACCACTTACAGTATAAACTAAATTTTCAAAGTCAATATCTAAAGAAACCTCTAAGACATAAGTCGCTGAATTTGCAACAGATTCCCAAACGAAACTTACAGGCACCAAAACTTCAGTTGAATTATTTTCCGGAGAAATTAGAATTGGAGTATCTAATTCCTGATTTGTCGTTATTAATCCTATAGTAAAATATCTGCCACATTGAACTGAAGACCAATCGCTTGCACTGCCAATTTGCTCTGGAACAAAGTTATTGATATTATCACCATTACCTAATTGTCCATAGTTATTAGCACCCCAAGCCCAAAGAGTGCCATTATCTTTAATAGCAACTGAATGACCGTTGCCACAACTTACTTTATTCCAGTTTGTTCCGTTCCCGATTTGTATGGGAGAAATTTTATCAATATTAGTATCATCGCCTAACTGACCTTCCCAGTTGTTACCCCAAGCCCAGAGCGTTCCGTCAGTTTTTATTGCTAAAGTATGAAAACTACCGCCAGCAACAGATTCCCAAGTATTTAAATTTCCGATTTGAGTTGGAGAATACTTTTGAACAGTAGTACCATCGCCTAATTGTCCGTAATTATTATATCCCCAAGCCCAAAGCGTGCCATTGCTTTTTATAGCTAATGTGTGATTAGCCCCACAACTTACTTTTGCCCAATTGTTTAAAGTTCCGATTTGGACGGGTGTATTTCTTTGAGTGTTGGTGCCATCTCCTAATTGTCCATAAAAATTCATACCCCAACCCCAAAGCGTGCCGTTATCTTTTATTGCTATTGTATGACTTTCGCCACAAATAACCGCTGCCCAATCGTTAGCAGTTCCGATTTGAACAGGAATATCAGAATTATCTGTTGTCCCGTTGCCTAACTGACCAAAATTATTATTTCCCCAAGCCCAGAGTGTTCCATCTGTTTTGATTGCAACAGAATGTGTCCAGCCACAGGATACGCTTTCCCAGTTAGTAGAATTGCCAATTTGAACAGGAGAGTTTTTTAAGTCAGTAGTGCCATCGCCTAACTGTCCATATAAATTGTTTCCCCAAGCCCAAAGCGTGCCATTGCTTTTTATTGCTAAAGTAAAGTAAAAGCCAGTAGCAAATTGTTCCCAGTTCAGATTAGTTGCAATACTAACCGGTATATTTGAATTATTATAATTGCCATTGCCGATTTGTCCGTAATCATTTGCTCCCCAGCCGAACAGTTCTGTATTTAAAATAATTTGTTCTGCAGTGACAAAAGACCAAACTTCACTCCAATCGCTTTCCATATTATTATTAACTGCTTTTACCCGCCAAAAATATGTTGTATTGAAAGCTAAATCTTCTATTTCCAAATTATTTTCAGATATTTCATCAATATTTATTATAATGCTTTCAAAGTTATTATCAATTGCAATTTGTAAATTATAAGATGTAGCATTATTTACAATTTCCCATTCAAATTGCACTGGAATTGCGACATTTAAAGCATTATTTTGAGGTGCAAGTAGCACAGGAGCAGAAAGTTGATTATTTTCAAATAATGCTAAAGTATGGAAGCTACCGCAAGTAACTGCAGTCCAGTTAGCCAGAATACCAATTTGAGCAGGATAATTTCTTTGAGTTGTAGAGCCGTCGCCTAATTGACCGTATTCGTTTGCACCAAAACTCCAAAGAGTATTATTTGTTTTTCTGGCTATTGTATGGTTTTGTCCACAACTGACTGTTGACCAGTTCATTTCAGTTCCAACTTGAGTAGGAGTAGTTCTTGTAGTGTTTGTTCCATCACCTAACTGACCGAAAGAATTTAAGCCCCAAGCCCAAAGTGTGCCATTTGTTTTAACAGCTAAAGTATGAACAAAGCCACAGGAAACAGTATTCCAGTTTGTTGCTGTTCCGATTTGGACTGGTGTTAAACGGTTTATAGTGGTTCCATCGCCTAACTGGTAATTATTATTGCTTCCCCAAGCCCAAAGCGTGCCATTTGTTTTTACAGCTAAAGTGTGCATAAAACCGCAGGAAACTTTGTCCCAGTTGGTTTCAGTTCCGATTTGTAGAGGAGAGATGCGGTTTTGAGTAGTTCCATCGCCAATTTGACCGTTAAAGTTATTTCCCCAGCCCCAAAGTGTGCCGTTATTTTTAATAGCAAAAGAATGTGTAAAACCACATTCAACGAAATCCCAGTTGTTTTCGGTTCCGATTTGAACAGGAGTAAGCTTGTTTTCGTTTGTTCCATCGCCAATTTGTCCTGAAGCATTATCACCCCAGCCCCAAAGTGTGCCATCTGTTTTGATAGCTAAAGTATGGGCGGCACCGCAAGAAACTTTCTGCCAGTTGTTGTCAGTTCCGATTTGAGTAGGAATGAATTTTTCAATCGTAGTTCCATCGCCTAATTGTCCTGAAGAATTATCTCCCCAGCCCCAAAGTGTGCCGTCTGTTTTTATTCCTAAAGTAAATGTAGTTCCGGCAGAAATAGTTAGCCAATCGTTAGAATTTCCAACTTGAGTAGCGGTGCTTTTGCTAATCGTAGTCCCATCTCCAAGCTGACCGAATTCATTCCAGCCGAATCCATATATTTGATTTTGTGCATTTATTCCTATTGCGCCTGATAGAATAAGAACAATTAAAGCGAAGTATTTTAGCATAAATTTTTCCTAAAAAAGATTGATTAAATTATTAATGAATATTGTATTACAAAATTACTAAATATATCTCAAATGGAATATATTTTGTAGTCATCATATCTGTTTTTTCAATATTTGTTTATTCAAAAAACTTTGCTTAATTTTGTAAAATTATAAAAAACTTTATTAATCAAAGAATTAGCAAAGTTATATGATGAAATTTTTTAAAAAGTAAAAATATAAATTATTCACAAACATTATAAGAAAGAATTATGAACACAAAGCAATTTATCGAATTGGAAAACCAATACGGCGCTCACAATTATCACCCACTTGACGTGGTCATCAACAAAGCAGAAGGTTGCTGGGTAGAAGACGTTGACGGAAATCGTTATCTTGATTGCCTTGCTGCATATTCCGCAGTTAATCAGGGACATTGCCATCCCAGAATTTTAGATGCTTTCATCGACCAGGCAAAGAAAGTAACACTGACAAGCCGCGCATTTCGTAATGATAAGCTTCCAATGCTTTACAAAAAATTAAGCGATATGACAGGTTTTGAAATGTCTCTTCCAATGAACTCCGGTGCCGAAGCAGTGGAAACCGCAGTTAAAGCAGCAAGAAAATGGGGATACAAAGTAAAAGGCATTCCAGAAGACAAAGCTGAAATTATTTGCTGTGAAAACAATTTCCACGGTAGAACCGTTACAATCGTTAGCTTTTCAACTGAAGCACAGTATAAAGATGGCTTTGGTCCTATGACACCCGGTTTCCCAATTGTTAAATATGGCGATATTGAAGATTTGAAATCCAAAATCAATCCAAATACTGCTGCATTCCTCGTTGAACCAATTCAAGGCGAAGCTGGCATTATCGTTCCACCGGAAGGTTATTTGCGTGAAGCAGCCCGTCTTTGCAAAGAAAACAATGTTTTAATGATTTGCGATGAAATTCAATCTGGTCTTGGACGCTCAGGTAAACTCTTTGCTTATGAGTATGAAGGAATTAAACCGGATATGGTAATAATCGGTAAAGCATTATCAGGTGGTTTCTATCCAGTATCTGCAGTTCTTTCGAGCAAAGAAATTCTTGGTGTATTTAATCCGGGCGACCACGGCTCAACTTTTGGTGGTAATCCTCTTGCCGCTTCTGTTGCTGCTGCTTCTCTTGATGTTCTTATTGATGAAAAATTAATTGAACGCTCTTTCGAAATGGGTAAATATTTCGTTGAAAGATTACAGGCAGTTAAAGCAAAGCATATCGTTGAAGTTCGTGGAAAAGGTCTTTGGATTGGTTTAGAATTAGACACAAAAGCACGTCCATACTGCGAAATGCTGAAAGCCGAAGGGATTCTTTGCAAAGAAACACACGACCACGTAATCCGTATTGCTCCACCACTTGTTATTAGCAAAGAAGACATTGACTGGGCTATGGAAAGAATTGAAAAAGTCATTATGTCTTTTGAATAGTATTTTTCAGATTTATATTTAAAAGGTGATGATATAAAGTTTAGATAGTTTCGATAGTTTAGATAGTTTAAAATAATAACTTTCACAAACCAAGAGAAATTTTCTGTATGTTTAAAGACAGATGTCCAACATCTCCGAGATGTTGGACATCTTTTTTTAAACATAATACAATACTCAGAACTCCTGACCCCATAACGAAAATAAAGGAGTTAGGAGAGTTGCCTCGTAAAGAATAATTTCGCATTTTTGTAAAAATGTAGTAACAAAAAGTGAAAATATATGCAACTTCAAATGCCATTTTTTCCTTCAAAAACCAGATGTTTTAATCATACAACCGGAGTATTTGAGAAAGACGATTTTGTTTATTATTTACATAATGGTTTACCGATATTCTGTCATCAAAAAAATGACCGTATACTATATCGTTTCATAACAGCAAATCTTGTGGAAAATCGCTTGTGTAAACCGAGTGAAATAGCAAAGGTATTAGGTGTAAGTGCAAGAAGCATACAACTTAATGCTAAGGCATTGCGGGAAAAAGGTAGCGACTGGTTTCTAAATCGAACAGAAACGAGAGGCAATAGTAATAAATATACAGCAGAAACCATTCAGCAAGCCCAGGAAATGCTAAATACGGGCAAATCGAACTGCGAAATAGCAAGATTTCTTAACGTATCAGAATGTTCGGTTCGCTATCATAAAAAAAAGGGCACATTAAAAAAAAATCAATAGCCACTCCATCTCCCGACCCCGAAACAATAGGCAATACGCCATCAGCTCGCAATACGGCAGATGTTTCAGTATCTCAAATATTTGGTATTGGCGCAACAGACATAACTGACCGAATTGCAGCAACACAGCATTTACTTGAAGACACCCCCATTAAATTTGAATCCACACAGAGCGTTGAACGTTGTGGCTTGCTTGTATTACTTCCTTTTTTGCAATCAAATGGTTTATTTAGCTTTAAGAGCCACTATGAAGAATTAAAGCGAGGTTATTATTATATTTCGTTTATAATTCTTTTGTTGGCATATATGTATTTAAGCAGAATCAAGAATCCGGAACAACTCAAGTTAATCAGTCCGGGTGAATTAGGGAAAATAATGGGAATAGACAGGGTTCCCGAAACAAAATGTGTTCGTAACAAACTAAAGGAAATCTTCAAGCAGCAAAAATCGAAGGACTGGAATGTTGATTTAGAAAATCAATGGGTAAGCGACGATGGAAATGGCTTCTATTATATAGATGGTCACGTTCAGGTTTATAATGGCTATAGTGCAACACTTGGTAAGAAGCATATAGCCAGACAGCGTTTATGTCTTCCGGGGATACAAGAATTTTGGGTAAACAATGAGGACGGCTTACCGTATTTTTACGTAACAGGTCAGGTAAATGAGAAGTTGTTGGAAATGCTTTCAACATCAATAATTCCCCAACTTCTTCATGACATAAACCACAAGATTAGCAAGGAGGAGCTGGCAACAGATAAGGATTTACCAATATTTACCATAGTATTTGACAGGGAAGGATATTCACCCCAATATTTCAGAAAAATCTGGGACGATTATCGTGTAGCAGTATTAACCTACAGAAAGAACGTCAAGAATAGCTGGGCTGAATCAGATTTTAAGGACTATGAGATAGGATTTGATGGTAACCAGGAACTAATGAAGCTAGCAGAAAAGCAAGTTGTTTTAAATAATGTAGAGATGCGAGAAATTCGTAAGCTATCAGAAGGCGGTCATCAAACTTCAGTAATAACGACTAATAAAAAACTAGGTAAAGTTGATTTGGCAAAAAAGATGTTTTCTCGTTGGACGCAAGAGAACTATTTTAAATATATGCGAAGTGAATACGATTTTGATAGAATACTCCAATACGTTGTAAAAGAAGTAGATAGTGAATTTGTAGTATCTAATCCGGAGTATAGTAATATCAGCTATCAGATAAAGAAGATACGAGAAAAAATTAATCGTAGTAAAGCAAAATTGTTAGATTTAGTAAACAAAAACAGCAAAGAATCACTTGACAACACGAGTAAAGAGTATAAGCAACAAGCAAAAGAGCAATTAGAAATAGAGCATTTGTCAGCGCAGGAGGAAGAATTAATAAAGAAGCGAAGCAGTTTTCCGAGCCGAATTAAGGTCAGAACTCCTGGCCCCTCGTAGTTTGCTATTTCGCAGTCTTGTCATTTCGAAACGAAGTGAGAAATCTCACAAGTCATTGCTACCACAGAGTTTGAGATTCCTCACTTCGTTTCGGAATGACACCTTTTCTGTATAATTTGCGCAATTGTTATTTACGAGGCAAATCTCCTAACTCTTTTATTTTCGTTATGGGGTCTGGAGTTCTGAAATTAAGAGATTAACTGAGAATTTGTTCTTTACAAAGCAAATCTTCTAATACCAAGTTGCTTTCATAAATATAATTAAAGTGTCATTTCGAATCGCAGTAAGAAATCTCACAACTTATTGCTACCACGAAACTTGAGATTCCTCACTTCGTATCAGTTTAACAAAAGATAGTAAGTAATTAAATTAATTTCTACATTAGCTGTTTAAGAAATTAAATATTTTTTATACAAAAACGTTAAGATACATTTAAATTGATGTTTTCATCAAAAAATGAGACGAATATTTTACAATATATATCTGTTTATATCCTTTTTAATAAGCAAGGCAAAATATAACGCCCGTCCTGTAATTGATACTTTAGAGAAAATAGACGAATACAAATCAAGCGATTATTCAGTAATAATCATTTCTGGAATAGTCGGTATTGTCATAGGTTTTTTTGTTTATTTATTCCATTTGACAATGGAATTTGCAGAAAGTTTTTTTACATTTATCAGATTATCAGCAACTTCCTATCTTGGCTGGTATTTATTAATAATACCTCTAATTCCGGCTTTAGGTGGTTTGATAGTAGGGCTGATGCGAAAATGGGTTTTTAAAAGCATAAATGTAGATAATTTAGATACAGTGGTCAATTCCATAATAAACAATCACGGCAAAATAGATTGGCGCAATGCTTTTAAGTCAATCATATTTGCTGGTGCTACTATTGGCAGTGGAGGTGGGGGAGGGCGTGAAGGTCCTACTATTGCACTCGGCGCTTCGATTGGTTCTTCACTTGCTCAAGTAATCGGTTTAAGAAAAGAGAGCAGACGTGTCTTATGCGGTGCAGGTGCTGCAGCTGCTATTAGTGGTATTTTCAATGCACCTCTTGGCGGAATAGTTTTCGCTTTAGAAGCTGTGATTGGAGATGTCGGCTTGAAATCATTTGTGCCGATTGTGATTTCTTCTGTTATGTCAACTGCAGTATCACGCATATTTCTTGGCGATTCACCGCTTTTAATCGCTCCACCAATAATTGAGGTTAGATTCCTTGATTATCTTTATTTGGCTTTGCTGGGGGTTCTGTCCGGCTTTGTTGCCGTGTATTTTATAAAAACATTTAATGCAACGGGCAACTCATTCAAAAAAAGAACTATAAAGTTACCAGAGTTGCTTCGCCCGGTTATTGGTGGGTTTAGCGTTGGTATTCTTCTTATGCTTTTGCCTACATTGCTTGAAACAACATACAATCCAATAAATTATGCAATAAGTTGGCAAACAAACCAATTAGCTGAAAATTCAATTTTTAGTTTCTTTACAAAAATCCTGACAATAGAAAATGTTGCTTTATTCGGCTTATTGGCGGCATTTGCAACTATTTTACTAAAGCCAATTTCAGCAGCATTAACAATTTCAAGTGGTGGAGCCGGAGGTGCCTTTGCTCCATCAATTAAAGTAGGTGCTATGTTTGGATTCTGTTTCGGATACGGACTTCATTTAATTTCACCCGGTGCAAGCCCGGGACTCTTTGCTACAGTTGCTGCCGGTGCAGTGCTTGCAGGAACATATCAACTTCCGCTTGCAGCAGGGATTATTTGCTTTGAAATTACAAAGAATCCTGAGCTATTGCTGCCTTTGATTTATTCATCTGTGATTTCTTCTTTCATCGTTCAAAAAATGGGCTTGCGAACTTTTAATCCTTTCCAAAAAGAAACAGTTGTTGATGAAAGCAGACTTCACCCGGTTTTAAAAGAATTCGATAATTGTTAATTGTTAATTATAAGTTTTTCTAATGATTTGCAGTTGTTTGCACTATTATTCAGAAGCAAATGCTTTATATAAATGGATATGTCATAATTTTACCCGTCATACTGAGGCGAATATAAACAAAGACGTTTACTTTTGAGAAAATGAACTAAATGAGAAGCAAGCCATACGAACAACAAGTTGATAGTATGGCTGTAATAGAGTATTTCAAAGAACATATCAGCTCTGGGTGTGAGGTTATTTAAAAAAAAGTGAAAACTAAAATAATAAATTAGGATTAATAGGTTTTGAATAGATTACTTCTAAAATATTTGTGATAGTATAATTAATAACAGAGACCTCTCTGTCATAATCATATTTTACTTCAATTTCAACTTTAGCTCTGATTGAATCGCCGGGTTTTAATGTAATTTCTCTATTCCTAAATTTTGCAATCCATTCAGAATCAGTAATATTTGCATTTATTGCTTGTTTTCTGTGCCTAAATTCCCATTTAGAATCGCCAAGATAGTCCGGCTTCTTTATTTTCAGTATCATTTCAGAAACTGATGTGATTGTTTCAGCAGTTAATAAATCCTCAATTTGTTCCTCATTAAAATTAAAGGATAAATTAAAAACAACTTCATCTTCATCGGTTTGATATGAAATTTGTTCTTTATCTTCTACTCTTGAAATGGCTGAAGAAATTTTTGAGATACCAAGTAACAATTTATTTCTGTCAATATTTCCGGGTATATTTATTGTTTTAATTTGGGAATTTTCAGAAAGCTCAATAATTCCTTCTTCAAGTAGTTTTATTTCTTCAATATTAGTAATTGATTCCCTTTTATTAATAAAATCAAGCACATAGTATTTTGCTTTTAATAAAAAATGACCAACAACTTTTTTCCATTCAAAATCACTTATTGCCTGGTCTGGTATTTCTTCCAATAGATACTTAAAACGAGATAATATACTGCCTTTTTCAATATCCTCAAGCATTATAATTGGTTCAATTTTGGAATCTATGGAGTTAATAATAGCTGAGTCTAATGTGTTAAATGAATCAAGTATATCAGTCATTATGCTGAATATATGCGATGGTTTTTTACTTGATTTATTGAAGTCAATTTTAATTGAAAAATCTGCTTGAGTATTCATTTCGATTATAAAAAAGTTTGATAATTATTCAATTTAATATTATTCTTTAAACTATTGCAAATTAAATAAATTAATTTTAATAAAAAATATTTTTTCAATCTCTCCCCAAAAAATCTACAAAAATTCCTTACAATATCAGAAAAATTCTTACTTAAAAATCAAGATTTACTCTATTTCAAATGAATATAAGAAATTATAATTTGCTTTATTTTTAGGAGTAAATTTATGAAAAGATTCAAAACAATTTCAATATTCTTACTATTATCATTTATTAGCATTTATTCTGGTTTTGCTGAAGAAAACTCTCTTTCCTTAAATCTTACTGCCGATGTAATGAACCGCTATATCTTTCGTGGAACTGATTTTGGCGATTCTCCAAGTTTACAGCCCTGCTTATCTTTAAAAGCTGGAAATTTCGAAATAGGGTATTGGGGAGCAATTTCTCTTACTGAATTTTACCAGGAAATTGATTTGTATATGAAATATTCAATAGCTGGTTTTTCTGTTTACTTGACTGATTATTACATTCCTTATGCAGTTAAAGATGTGCCAGCTAGTTCAGATATTCGGTATTTCACTTTTCATAACAAAAAAACTGCTCATACTTTTGAAGCTGCTTTGGAATACCAATTTCCTGAAAGCTTTCCATTGAAAATCTACGGTTCAGTGTTCTTTTTTGGAAATGATAAACGCTGGGGATATGACGCAGAAAAAGATTTAAAAGAAGATAATTATTATTCTTCATATTTTGAACTTTCATATCCATTTGAAATTTCTGGCAATAATTTAAATGTTTTTCTTGGTTTAACTCCACAATCTGGTGCTTATGGAAATGACTTTGGTGTTGTTAATTTAGGTTTTACCGGAACTAAAAACATTAAAATCACTAATGATTTTGAATTACCAGTAAAGTCATCAGTTATTTTCAATCCACAGGCATCAAAAGTATTCTTTGTATTTGGAATAACAATTTAATTTAATATTTTTATTTAACTAATACAAAGTTGCATTCATAGATACAATTAAAGTGTCATTCTGAACGAAGTGAAGAATCTCACAAGTCATAGCTACCACAGAGTTTGAGATTCTTCACAACGCTTCAGAATGACAGACAAACATATTTTATCATTAAAAGCAACTTGGTATAAAACACAAAAAGGTGTATAAATGATTGATACTGGTTCGACTGGTTTTATGCTACTTGCGACAAGTCTTGTAATGCTTATGACTCCCGCATTGGCATTCTTTTATGGTGGTCTTGCTTCAAAAAGAAATATACTCGGCATTATGATTCAAAGTTTCGTTTCTCTTGGCTGGACTACTGTTCTTTGGGTGGCTTTCGGTTATTCTCTTTGCTTCAGCTGTGGCGAAGGCGGAATAATTGGAAATTTAGACAAAGCTTTTTTAACTGGCGTTGGATTTGATTCATTATTTACAAATGGCAAAATCCCGGAATTTGTTTTCATTGCTTATCAAATGATGTTTGCGATTATTACCCCCGCTCTTATTACAGGAGCATTCGTAAATCGTGTTACGTTCAAAGCGTATTTTATTTTCTTAACAGTGTGGCAAATCCTTGTTTATTATCCGTTCGTCCACATGGTTTGGGGAGGCGGATTATTAGCAAGTTGGGGTGTTATTGATTTTGCAGGTGGAATTGTCGTTCATACTACTGCTGGATTTGCTGCTTTGGCTTCTGTTTTTTACGTAAAAGACAGAGTGGATAAAAATTCAACACCAAACAGTATCCCACTTGTTGCTATTGGGAGCGGTTTGCTTTGGTTCGGATGGTATGGCTTCAATGCAGGAAGCGAACTCCTTGTTGATTTCGTTACCTCTTTAGCATTTTTAAATACTGACATTGCTGCTTCTTTTGCTACAGTTACCTGGCTTGTTATTGAATGGGTTCAGAAAAAGAAGCCAAAATTTATTGGTCTTTTAACTGGCTCTATTGCAGGGCTTGCAACAATAACACCTTGTGCCGGATTCGTTCCGCTTTGGGCTTCTCCAATTATTGGAATTGCAGCAGGATCCGTATGCTATATTGCTGTCGAGTTTAAAAATAAGATGAAATGGGACGATGCTTTAGATGTTTGGGGCGTTCACGGAGTTGGAGGTTTCCTTGGAACTGTTCTTCTCGGTGTTTTTGCATCGAAAGCATTTAATCCTGCTGGTGCTGACGGCTTGCTTTTCGGAGGAAGCAATTTCTTTTGGGTTGAAACACTTGTTGTGATTGTTACTGCCATATATGCTTTTATTTTTACTTACATTATGCTGATTATAATTAATTTCATTACTCCGGTAAAAGTTAGCGAAGAGGACGAAAAATTAGGATTAGATTTTTCTCTTCACGGCGAACAAGCTTATGATTCTGGTGCTTTATAATTTTTCCTTTTATACACTTATAAACACAAGACCTCCTTATACATTTAAGGAGGTTTTTTTTTTGAAAATCAAGAAAACTTTTATTATAATTCCAAAGTTGAATTTGAGAAGAACATTTCCTTTTAATAACAAACAGACAACAAGTAGCACCAAATGATAGTGTCATTCCGAACCTCCTTATAAAGCAAGACCTTTATTTAAATGGAGATAACATTATTTAACAAAGTCATTCTGAACGAAGTGAAGAATCCAGAAAATTTTTTTAACCACTACTCTCTGGATTCTTCACTTCGTTCAGAATGACCGAAAAAAGTAAAGATGTCATTGGTAACTCCCTGATAAAGGAAGACTTTTATTTAAATGGAGATGACATAAGTAAAAGTGTAATGCTGACGGATGTCAGAATGACAAACTACGATGTCATTGGCAACGAAGTGAGAAATCTCAAACTCTGTGGTAGCAATGACTTGTGAGATTCTTCGCTGCGCTTCAGAATGACAGGGTTAAGTGATGTCATCTCCATTTAAATAAAGGTCTTGCTTTATAAGGGGGTTCAGAATGACCGAAAAACGTAAAGATGTCATTGGTAACCTCCTTATAAAGCAAGACCTTTATTTAAATAATGATGACATAACGAGCTATTCCCCGCCAGCGGGGGATAAAGATGTCATTGGTAACCCCACTATAAAAGAAACTTTATTTAAATGGAGATGACATAAGTATAAACTTTTGCAAAGTTAAGAAACTTTACAAAAGTAATAATCTTCTTACTTTGCGAA
>CAZCLJ010000097.1:2589-14615 GCA_964499465.1 uncultured Hyphomicrobiales bacterium | reverse complement strand
CAACTTGGGAAGGAGTTTAACCCAATAAATAACCTAATAACTCACTAATCACTAATCACTAATCACTAATCATTAATCACTAATCATTAATCACTAATCATTAATCACTAATCACTAATCACTAATCACTAATCACTAATCATTAATCATTAATCATTATCTCAACTATTCTTTGAGCAGCTTTTCCGTCCCATAAAGCGGGAGCTTTGTATTCACTGCGGTTAAATTCTGCAGCCCATTTGATTGCACTGGCAACTTTATCGAAATTGGTTCCAACAACTTTGTTTGTTCCTTCATCTGACGTTAAAGGGCGTTCAGTATTTTCTCTTAAAGTAACACAAGGAATTCCAAGATATGTTGTTTCTTCCTGTATTCCACCGGAATCAGTCAAGATGAATTTTGAATTAACAACAAGATTCATAAATTCAAAGTAACCGACTGGGTCAATGATTTTTAAATTGGCTATTGTTTCAAATTTTTCTTTTAATCCAAATTTAGCAATATTTTTGACTGTTCTTGGATGTGCCGGGAAAATCATATCAGATTGTTTTGCTGCGTAATCCAAAATATTAAACAAATTAAGCAGATTATTATAATTATCGACATTTGAAGGACGATGCAGGGTTAGGCAAATGTAATTATTTGCTTTTAAATCCAAAGTTTTATAATAATCATTTTGTTTAATACTTTCCAAATGATAAGCAAGAGTATCAATCATAGTATTACCAACGAGATGAACCTTGTTCATATCATACCCTTCGGCAAGCAGATTTTTTATACCAGATGGTTCAGAGCAAAGGAGCAGATTTGAGATTCTGTCGGTAAGTATTCGGTTGATTTCTTCGGGCATATCCATATCGAAACTGCGTAAGCCGGCTTCCACGTGAGCTACTTTTATTCCAAGTTTCACAGCAGTGAGGGAGCAGGCAATAGTTGAATTTACATCGCCAACAACGAATAGCCAGTCGGGTTTGTCCTGCTCGAATACTTTTTCTACAGCGACCATTATATTTGCGGTCTGAACTGCGTGGGAGCTTGAGCCAACATTTAAATAATAATCGGGCTGCGGAAGACCTAATTGCTCAAAAAATACTTTGGACATTGCATAATCGTAATGCTGTCCTGTATGAATAATTTTCGTTTCGATTTGAACTGAATTTTTCTTTAACTCACGATAAAGTGGAGCAATTTTCATAAAATTGGGTCTTGCTCCACCTACTAAAAAAAGTTTTAACATTTTCTTCCAATACAATAATAAATAAATCCAAGTTCTTTCATTTCGTCAGGGTTGTAAATATTTCTTCCATCGAATAATACCGGGGTTTTTAGCATTTCCTTAATTTTTTCAAATTCCGGTCTGCGAAATACTCCCCATTCCGTTGGAACAATCAAAGCATCTGCATCTTGTAAAGCATCATACATATCAGCAACATACTCAATGCTTACACCGAATTTCTTCTTGGTATTTTCAATAGCTTCAGGGTCATAAACAGAAACACTTGCTCCTTTTTCTAAAAGAAATTCAATGATTGAAAAAGCTGGTGCTTCGCGGGTGTCGTCTGTATTTGGTTTAAAAGCAAGTCCCCAAATAGCAAATTTCTTTCCTTTTAAATCATTGTTAAAGTGATTTAAAATTTTTTGATTGAATCGCTCTATTTGCTTTGCATTAACAGAATATACGGCTTTCAAAATATCAAGTGGGGTGTTTGCTGCATCAGCGGAATACATTAAAGCGCGAACGTCTTTTGGAAAGCAGGAACCGCCATAGCCAATGCCGGCAAATAAGAAGCGTTTTCCAATTCGGGTATCTGAACCCATTCCAATACGAACACTTTCGATATCGGCACCAACTTTTTCGCAATAAGCAGACAAATCATTCATAAATGATATTTTTGTAGCTAAAAATGAATTGGAAGCATATTTGGTTAATTCAGCGGACTTAATATCAAAGAAATAAATGGGATTGCCACTTCTAACGAATGGCTCATATAAAGAACGCATTATCGGTTCAATTTCCGGATTTGAAGTTCCAATAACAACTCTTTCTGGTTTCAAAGCATCATCAACAGCGAAGCCCTCACGCAAAAATTCCGGATTGCTTAACACATCAATATTATTATTAGGAATTATTTCATTCAATAAATTGACAACTTTTTCAGCAGTTCCAACTGGCACGGTGCTTTTATTTATTAAAATCCTTTTTTCTGTAATTCCCTTTGCTTTAATTATTTTTGCAATATCTTCGGCAACGTTCAACAAATGGTGCAAATCTGCACTTCCATCTTCATTTGGAGGAGTTGGGAGGCAAAGAAAAATCATCATACAATTTGTTACGGCTGCTTCCAAATCAGTTGAAAACTTTAATCGCTTTTCAGTGTAATTTTTAATAACCAAATAGTCCAATCCGGGCTCGTAAATAGGCATAATGCCTTGCTTTAGTTTTTCAATTTTTTCTTTGTCGTTATCAATACAAAGAACATTATTGCCGGTTGAGGCAAAACAAGTTCCGGTAACCAAACCGACATAACCGGTTCCAATAATTCCAATATTATAAGCCATATAAACCTTTATTTTATTTATTAATAAATAGCATACGCATTTTCGGGCATAATTGATATAGCATATCCATAGTTGATAAGTATATCTGCTTCGAGTTCTGACGAATAGTGTTTCAATTCGATTTCTCTATCTTCATCCATATTTGCTTCAACATTTATCCATATATGTTCGGGGTCGTCAGGGCTTGATTCAATGTTGAGCAACTTAATTTCTGGATATTCCTTTTTAACTTTATTGAAAAGAAAGTCTATCAATTCTTGTTGTTTATAGTTGATTCTCATAAAATTCCTCTTTTAAAATAAATTTAAAGAATTCTTTTAGCATATTAATCTGATTTAAAGCATTTTTTTTACTAATTCCAGATGGTTTATAATCTGCCTGATTCCTGTTTTTTTGTAAATCAGGCAATAATTTTTTACAACTTGAAGGAAACAATTTCTTTTTATTAATTAGTTCATTATTAAAGATAGATTGAACATTTCTATGGTCAATAACAGGATTATAATTATTTTTTAATAAGACATATAAAGCTGCTTGAAATGCAGAATAATAAGCACGATTTGCGCTTGAATTATATAAACCATTTTGAAATAAAATATTAGCTGCTTTATAATTTTCCAGTGCCTTTTCTAAAAATTGCTCTTTCATAAATTATTTAAAATTATTTATACACTCCTTACTAATTTTCTTATTAAGAAGTGAATGTATATGATAAGTTATTTATAATTGTTTTTCTTTTATTTCTTTGTCTATCGTTAAAGTTAATTCTGCATCCATACAAAACTCCTTATCTAAATCAGAAAATCATTACAAATTTACGAATAAATAACTTGTTTCAAAAATTAAAAATTTGGTGGAAAATGACAAAAGTAATGCAATAATAAAGTTGTTCAAATGTGAAAATAGAATTCATACACACAACAAGCTGATAGCATAACAAGAAGAAGTCATACTATCAGCTTGCTGAAAGTATGACTGGAAAAAGATGTCTTTCAAATCTGCATTTCTTTCTGTGAAAATTCCAAATTCAAGCTAATAAGGTTGGTCGTTAAGCTATGAAGTATGAAAATTAAAGATAAAAATAGAAAATTCAACATTTGAAATCAAATAATTCCTTCTTGATTTTACTTTTTCCCGAAAAAAATTCATAGAATTTATTTAAGAAAAATGAAAATTCTTAATAAAAGAATTATATTTTTGTTTTATTATTCTTTTATTTTGTTTTTTTTGCTCCTTTATTTTGTTTTATTACTCTTTTATTTTGTTTTTTTGCTCCTTTATTTTGTTTTTTTATTCCTTTATTTTGTTTTATTACTCTTTTATTTTGTTTTTTTGCTCCTTTATTTTGTTTTTTTATTCCTTTATTTTGTTTTATTACTCTTTTATTTTGTTTTTTTGCTCCTATGTTAATGAATATTATCATAACAAAATAAGAGATAACTATAATAAATATAAATTTATTAATAAAAAATATAAATACTATAATAAAAATATCCAATATTATAATATTTAATAAAATACTCATACTAATAATATTTAATAAAATTATAAAAAATCTTGATTTAATATAATTTAAATAGAAGTAAATTTTAAAAAAAATAAATGTAATATCAAAAAACTAAATGGAATATAGTTCATAGATTGTATATACATTTTTTATGCATAATTAAAGTGGTTAAATAGAAAGGAATAAATCTTTTAATTGAAATAATTCTCATTTCTTCTGAATCATTTTCCTTTCCAAAGAAAAAAAAAGAATTTTCAAAGTAATTAATAAGACTTCAAAGGGAATTTTTTATATTTCAGGAAATGAAAATATTGTTTTTAAGCAAAAAGTTATACGAACAGCAAGCTGACAGCATAGCAAGAAAGAAGTGTAATTTCTGAAGGATGTAAGAATCCATCTTTGAAAAATGTTTTTAAAGGTTATTGGATTATTCGTCATTCGTCATTCGTGATTAGTCATTAGTATTTTTCTAACAACTAATGACCAATAACCAATGACTAATAACCATAAACTATAAACTATAAACTATAAACCATAAACTATAAACCATAAACTATAAACTATAAACCATAAACCGACAGCCGTTAGCTATCTTATTTCCAACTTTTTCAAATAAAAAAAAATAAAACTTGCTTTTTTTTTTAAATAAATCTATATTTGCTTTTAGAGTATAAATTATTATTAATTAAATAAAATGAATAATAGCATTTATTTGGATTTATTACACAACGCAGCTTTGCTGCTTGCAATCGCTTTTATTTTTAATATCACATTAAGAAAATGGCAGTTTGAAACGGCAATATTCGGAAAAATACTTGTTGGTGCTTTAATGGGTGTCGTATGTATTGCTTTAATGGCAACGCCCTGGATATTGGAAAAAGGAATAATTTTCGACACACGTTCAGTTTTGCTATGTATTAGTGGTTTGTTCTTTGGAACAATTCCGACTATAATAACAATGGTTTTTGCAATAATATACAGGATAATACTTAGCGGAACTGCAGCAGTAATGGGAGTGTCTGTAATTTTAGCATCAGGTTTAATTGGATTAGCTTGGCGGCATTTTCGCAGAGTTCCTCTTGTTAATATAAAAAATTGGAATTTATATTTACTTGGAATTGTTGTTCATATTGTAATGTTAGCATTAACATTTTCAATGACTTATGATAAAGCAGTAGAAGTTTTGGAACATATTTCTCTTCCGGTATTGCTAATTTATCCAATCGCAACAGTTTTACTTGGAATATTAATCAGAAATCAATTAAATGAAGAAATAATAAATAACCGAATACTTCAAAGCGAGGAAAATTTATCAATAACCTTACATTCAATTTCAGATGCCGTTGTTTCTACTGATGAAAACGGAAACGTAGTAATGATGAATCCGGCAGCAGAAAAGATTCTGGGTTATAAAATGGAGGAAGCAAAGGGAAATAAATTTTGTAATATCTTTCAGATTTACAATGAAGATACAAAGGAAAACATCACTTGCCCTGTTACTCAGGTCCTTAATACAGGTGAAATCATTGAACTTTCCAATCATACAATATTAGTTTCCAAAGATGGAACTGAATACAATATTTCTGATGGCGCTGCTCCAATCAAAGATATATTTGGAAATGTAAAAGGAGTAGTAATCGTTTTTTCTGATGTTACCGAAAGCCACAAAGCAAGAAAAGAATTAATAAACAGCGAAAAACAATTTCGAAGCTATATTGATAATGCTCCGGACGGTGTTTTTATAGCTGATAATCAGGGAAATTTCATAAATGTTAATAATTCAGCTGCGATAATGTCCGGCTATTCCCGAGAAGAACTATTAAAATTAAATATACGGGATATAGTGATTGAAGAAGATTTAGACAAAGGATTAGAAACATTTAGAAAAATATTGGAAGAAGGCGAAGCATCAGACAATTTTCGCTATAAAATAAAAGACGGTTCAATCAGGAATTGGTCAATAAAAGCAGTAAAAATTAATGATAATACAGTTCTCGGATTTGCAAGCGATATAACTGAAGAAATAATTCTTAAAGAAAAACTCAAAGCAAGCGACAGAGTATTTAAATACAGTGTTGATATGCTTTGCACCGCTAATTACGATGGATTTTTTACTCATCTAAATCCAGCATGGGAGAAAACTCTCGGCTGGGATTTGCAAATACTTCTTTCCAAACCATATAAAGATTTTATTCACCCAGATGATATCTATGGAAGAACTATTGATGATATTGATTTATTGAATTATTGTATTAGATTTTTATGTAAAGATGGAACATATAAATGGCTCTCCTGGAATATCTACCCATATCCAGATGAAAAAGTAATTTTTGCTGTTGCCCGTGATATAACTAAACAAAAGGAAAACGAACTTGCCTTAAAAGAAAGCGAGAAAAAGTACAGAACTTTATTTGAAAATATGAATGAAGCTTTTGCACTTCACGAAATAATTTTAGATGAAAATAATAAACCAGTTGATTACAGATTTATTGAAATTAATTCTGTTTTTGAAGAAATGACCGGATTAAAGCGAGAAAATGTCATCGGAAATAAAGTTTTAGATATATTACCAAAAACTGAAGAATTCTGGATAAACACTTATGGAGAGGTAGCTATTTCTGGAAAATCAGTCAGTTTTACTGATTATTCTAAAGAACTAAATAAATATTACAATGTAAAAGCATTTTGTCCCCAAAAAGGTTACTTCGCTGTAACATTTTCAGATATTACAGAAATGAAACTTGCTGAACAGGCAATAAAAGAAAGAGAAGAAAGATATCGCAGCTTATTCGAAAACAATCATGCTGTAATGCTGATTATTGACCCTAAAAATAGTGAAATTATTGACGTAAATCCAGCCGCAGTAAAATTCTACAGATGGAGTAAAGAAGAACTTCTGCAAAAGAAAATTTCTGATATTAATATACTAAGCGAATATGAAGTTCAAAATGAAATGAATTTGGCTCAGCAGGAAAAAAGGAATTGTTTTATTTTTAAACATTTAATTGCTGATGGAACTTTTAGAGATGTAGAAGTTTATAGCGGTCCTATAACAATAAACGAACGTCCTTTGCTTTATTCGGTTATTCATGATATTACAGTAAGAAAGAAGGCAGAAGAATTAGTCCGTGAAAGCGAAGAAAGATATAACAGATTTATTAATACACATTCGGATATTATTTTTGTAAAAGATGATGCCCTCCGGTATGTTGTTGTTAATGATGCTTATTGTAAGTTTTTAAATAAAGATAGAAAGGATATTCTGAATAAAACAGATTATCAGCTAATGCCAAAAGAAAATGCTGATAACTGTAAAGAAAGTGACAGAAAAGCACTATCGTCCGGAAAAACTTATTTTGTAGAAGAACAAGTAGGTAATCAAATCTTTGAAGTTACCAAATTTCCAATAAAACTAACTAAAGGGAAAATAGGAGTTGGTGCTATTATTAAAGATATTACTGAACAAAGAAAGTTTATTGAAAAAATAAAAACAAATGAAGCACGCTTTAGAGGTCTGGTTGAAAATGCTTTCGATGGTATATACTTAATAAGAGATACAAAATATGAATTTGTGAATGAAAAATTCTGTGAAATTACAGGATACCCCCGCGAGGAATTGCTTTCAGATGAATTTGATTTTAATGTGTTGCTTACTGAAAACAGTAAAGAATTAATGAGGAAAAGATACGAAGCAAGATATTCTCATCAGGAAGTTAGCAACTTATATGAAATAGAAATTGTAAATAAAAATAATGCAAAGAAAGCCCTTGAAGTAAGCACCGTTGTCCTTGAAGACAAGGAATCAATTTTAGTTCTTGGCATAATGAGAGATATTACAGAACGAAAAATTGCAGAATTAAAAATAAAAGAAGATAGCATAAGACAGCAAAAATATAATTCTTTTATTTCAGAACTTATTAAAGATGCTGAATTTGTGTCTGGAAAATTTAGTGATAACTTAAGAAAAATAGCAAAATCTGCCTCAATTGCAATGGATACTGAAAGAGTAAGTATTTGGCTTTACAATTATAATTATTCTGAATTATACTGCAAAACTCTCTATGAAAAATCAAAAGACCAGTTTAGCAAAGGAATGAAACTTACTGCCAATGAGATTATAAATTATGTTGAAGCTCATAAAGTCGGGAAAGTTGTTGCCACCGAAAACGTATTTGAAGACCCATTAACCAACCAAATTCCTCCTTCATATTTTATTGAAAGTAATATAAAATCGCTATTAGATGCACCGGTGTGGGCTCAAGGACGACTTGCTGCCTTAATCAGTTTTGAAAATACTGGACATCACAGGAAATGGTTACCCGATGAAATACAATTATCACTAACACTTGCCTCTTTTATTTCGCTTTGCATCGAAACTCATCAAAGGAAGCAAGTAGAAGAAGCATTGAGGGATAGCGAAGAATTGCATAGGAAGCTTCTAATGACCGTTCCAGATATAATTATTAGAACTGATATAAACGGGCATATTACTTTTGTTAATGAAACCTCTTTCCCTTTCTTTAATATGTTACCAATTGAAAGAGTATATGGGAAAAATATTTTCGATTTTATTGCCGATGAAGACAGAGAAAGAGCAAAAGCTGATTTAAATAAAATGTTAAAAGAACCTCAGGGGATTATTGAATATAAGTTAAGATTTGAAGATGGAAATGAGTTAATATGCGAGGTAAACGGCGATGTGATTCATGATATTAATAATCAACCTGTTGGTATGGTTTTCGTTATTAGGGATATTTCAGAAAAGAAAATAACTGAAGAACAAATTTATCTTAAATCTTTAGTGCTTAATCAAATTCAGGATAAGGTTACTATAACTGATTTGAACGGAATTATTATTGATGTTAATAATGCTGAACTTGAACTTCTTGGATATACAAAAGAAGAGATTATTGGCTCTTCAATAAATATGTATGGTGATGACATTCAAAAAGGAGCTTCGCAAAAGGAAATATTGGAAAAAACTTTAAACGATAGTCAATGGAGAGGCGAAGTTGTTAATTACAATAAACAAGGTGAAGAATTTATATTGGATTGTAGAGTATCTACAATTTTTGATTTGAATAATAATCCGATTGCCCTATGCGGTATTTCAACAGACATTACTCAACAAAAAAAGGACGAAGAAGAATTAAAACAAAAGAATGATTTTATTCAAAAAGTTTTAGACAATCTACCTATTGGAATTGCAATTAATTCTATTAGCAGTAATAAGGTGTTTTACTTCAACCATAAGTTTGAAGAAATAAATGGCTGGAATAAAGAAATTCTAAGTGATATTGATAAATTCTATATGAATGCTATTCCAGATGAAAAATACAGGAGTGAAATTAGAACAAGAATAATTAATGATATGAAATCATTAGATGAAAACAGAATGCATTGGGAAAATTTAAAAATATTAACACAAAACGGTGAATATAAATATATTAATATAGCGAATATTCCTTTGACAGAACAGGATTCTATGGTTTCAACAGTAATTGATATTACAAAACAAAAGCGAGCAGAAGAAGCACTTGAAAAAAGGATTATTGCTTTAACGCAGCCAATAAACGACAGTTCTAATCTTACATTTGAAGATTTATTTAATATAGTCGAAATTCAAAAGATACAAGACGATTTTGCAAATGCAACCGGTGTTGCTTCTATAATTACATATCCAGATGGTACTCCAATTACAAAGCCGAGCAATTTCTGCACTCTATGTAATGATATTATCAGAAAAACAGAAAAAGGACTTGAAAATTGCTTTTTATCTGATGCAACATTAGGTAAATCTTCATTCGATTCTCCAAGAATCCAGCCCTGCTTTAGTGGTGGTCTCTGGGATGCGGGTGCAGGAATTTCAGTAGGAGGAAAACATATTGCTAACTGGCTGATTGGGCAGGTTCGCGACGAAACGCAAACAGAAGAAGATATGATAAAATATGCTGACGAAATAAATGTAGATAAAGATGTTTTCTTAGAAGCTTTTCGCAAAGTGCCTTCAATGTCAAAAGAAAGATTTGAAAAAGTTGCTCAGGCGCTGTTTACTTTAGCAAATCAATTATCTAATATTGCATATCAAAACGTTCAGCAAGCCCGCTTTATTACACAAATGGAAAAATATGATGAAGTATTAAGGAATGAAAAATATTTTTCAGACAAACTTATTGAAAGTTTGCCCGGACTTTTCTTTATGTTTGATTCAAATATGCAAATTGTTCGCTGGAATAAAAATAAAGAAACTTTTCTCGGATTAAACTCTGATTCAATAAGAACTCATAATATTTTTGATTCAATTGATGATTCCGATAAGCAACTTTTAATAGATGCTATAAAAGTTGCTTATGAAAAAGGTTCTGCTCAGGGTATTGTTAAACTAATACGATATGACGGCGAAATATGCTCATACCATATTACTGGACAACGTTTTGATACAAATCAAGAAACTTTCTTAATGGGAGTTGGTATTGATTTTTCTAAAAGAATTAAAATGGAAAATGAACTATTAATTGCCAAAAATAAGGCAGAGCAAAGCGATAAATTAAAAACTTCTTTCCTGCAAAATATGTCACATGAAATCAGAACTCCTTTAAATGGCATTATGGGATTTTCTAATCTGTTACGCGATTTTGATGAATTAATTGATGAAGAAAGATATGAGTATATTGATTTAATTATTAGTTCTTCTAAAAGACTTTTAGCTATTGTTAATGATGTTTTGGAAATTTCCCGACTTGATAGTGGTATTGCTAAAGTTAATATTTCAAATTTTTCTTTATCTGAAATGTTCCATTACATTAATTCTCTTTATAATGACTCAATCAATGATAAAGGAATAAATTATATTTCAAAGCTTCCTGATGATTATTCAAAATTATATTTAATAACAGACAAAGACAAACTTTATCAAATAATTATTAATTTACTAAACAATGCGGCTAAATTTACCGATAAAGGTGAAATTGAATTTGCTTGCTTTATTGAAGATGATAATTTTAAATTTTCAATAAGAGATACTGGAATTGGTATAAAGGAAGAGTATTTGGATAAAGTTTTTGAAAGATTTTGGCAATATGAAGCGTTTTCAAATGCAAAATATGGAGGAACGGGGCTCGGTTTATCTATTTGTAAAGAAACTGCGAAGCTATTAGGTTTTGAATTGTCTGTTGTTTCTGAACTAAATGTAGGTTCAATATTTATTCTTAGTATTCCACTTAGATATGTAAAAGGAGGGAACATAATGCAAAAAAATATTACTGAAAAAAAAGAAAAGATTATACTTCAGGAAATGAATGTGCTTGTCGTTGAAGATGAAGATACTAATTATCTTTATTTTAAACAATTATTAAAAAAAGAAAATGTCCGGATTACATGGGTAAAAAACGGATATGATGCAGTCAAGAAAGTCGAAGAAGATAAATTCGATTTAATTCTTATGGATTTAAAAATGCCTCTTTTAAGCGGTTTTGAAGCTACAAAAATGATAAAGAAGGCAAATCCAAATTTACCTATTATCGCTCAGACTGCATATTCTCACCAAGATGAGAAACAGGCAGCTCTCGAAGCAGGTTGCGATGCTTTCATTTCAAAACCGATTGAACAAAATGAATTATTCAGTATTATTGTTGATGTAATGAATAAGAATAAAAAGATATAGGGAAGTACTAAAAATTGACATTCCGAACCCCATTATAAAGGAAGACCTTTATTTAAATGAAGATGACATCACTTAACACAGTCATTCTGAACGAAGTGAAGAATCCAGAAAAATTTCTTTTAACCACTGCTCTCTGGATTCTTCACTTCGTTCAGAATGACCGCCAAAATGTGATGTCATTGGTAACTTTAAGATAAAGCATTAGCTTTATTTAAAAGGAGATGATATATGGTTTAGAAAGATTAGAAAGATTAGAAAGATTAGAAAGATTAGAAAGATTAGAAAGATTAGAAAGAT
>CAZCLJ010000097.1:0-2489 GCA_964499465.1 uncultured Hyphomicrobiales bacterium | reverse complement strand
TAGATTTTTTTGAACTTTTGCAAAGTTAAGAAACTTTACAAAAGTGAAGAGATTAAAGTCATACTATCAACAAGTTGATATTATGACTGAGAAAAGAAGTAATTCTGAATCGCAGCGAAGAATATCAGAACTCCTTGCTACCACAGACTTTGAGATTACTCACTTCGTTTCGGAATGACACCTTTTCTGGATAATTTGCGAAATTATTCTTTACGAGCATAATCTCCTAACTCCTTTATTTTGTTATGGGGTCTGGGACTCTTAAATTTTCTTATTTTTGAAATTACTAAGCAAATAACAATTCTTAGTAAGTTATTTTTATTTTGAAATTTTAAAAAAAATAGATAAATTACAATTAATTACATAGAGAAGAAAAATATGTGTAACTTTATAGCACTAAAACTTGTTTAATATTTGTTTTTGAATAGAAGAAAAGAATAAATTAATAAGATAAAAGCATTAACTAATAAATTTATAAATTTAAATGAATTAAAAGAATATGGAAACATTAGCTGAAAAAATCAAAAAGCAGATTGAAGAAGCAATTGCTGTTATCAGACAAAAAACCCAATTAGCACCTGAAATTGGAATAATTTTAGGAACAGGCCTTGGCGAACTTGCTAAAGAAATACAAGTTGAAAGCACCGTTCATTATTCTGAAATACCACATTTTCCCCATTCAACTGGCAGTTCACATAGCGGACAGTTGATTTTCGGAACAATAGAAGGAAAACCAATAGTAGCAATGCAAGGCAGATTCCATTTCTATGAGGGATACACTTTAAAACAGGTAACTTTCCCGGTTCGTGTTATGAAATATCTTGGAATAAAAACTCTGTTAATTTCCAATGCCTGCGGTTCTCTTAATCCTCATATAAAAAAAGGGGACATTATGATTATTGAGGACCATATTAATTTACTTGGCGATAACCCTTTGATTGGAATCAACGACGATTCTTTTGGCTCTCGCTATCCAGATATGAGTGAGCCATACTCAAAAAGATTATCTTCGATAGTTGAAAATATTGCTTTAGAAAACAAAATCCCTGTAAAAAAAGGTATTTATGCTATTATGAGCGGACCATCTCTTGAAACAAGGGCAGAGTACAAGATGTTGCAAATAATTGGTGCCGATGCTATTGGAATGAGTACTGTTCCAGAAAATATTGTTGCTAAACAAAGTGGTTTAGAAGTATTCGGTCTTTCGATTATAACCGATGAATGTATTCCGGAAGTATTAAAACCAACTACTATTGATGAAATTATTGAAACTGCTTCAAAGGCAGAACCAAAATTAACTTTTCTTATGAAAGAACTAATTAAAGAATTATAATGAAAAAATTTAGCTTTCTTCTTAGCTTAAGCTTATTTGCATTAATACTTTTTTCCTGTGGCGATGAAAAAGTTATTGATAGCACAAAATCATTGCATTCCGTACTTGCTGCAAGTAACGAATCGCCTTATGTCCTTTCACTTGTCAATATTCCTTCTAATACAATTGAGTATGAGGATATAATTAGCCAGTTCAATAGTTTTCAATTAGATAATCCAATTGAAAATATTTTGGTTTACCGTGAAGAAATATTTTTATTCGTTCCTGAAAGTTTCAAAATTTTTGTTCTTGATGCTAATTCATGCAGATTAAAAGCAACTATAGATTTTACCCTGTCTAATGAAAAACCCATTTCTGCTTGCTTTCCAAATGCTACTGATTGCTACATAATTCATAGAAATGGCAATACTGTTTCTCTGCTTGATTTGACAAACTATACCATACCAAGAAGAATTCAAGTAGGAAATGGTACCTCATCAATAGCTGTATCGGGGAATCAGATTTTTATAACAAACAAAGCGGACAATACTGTTTCCATCGTTGACTCAAGGACTCACGCACAGGAAGCTGTTTTAAACGTTCCAAGTAAACCAACATTCGTTGACATCAGCAGTGATAATAAAAAAGTTGCAATTATTAGCTTAGGAGATGGAAAGGAAGATACAACTGAAACTAAGTCTGCTGCAATGGTTACTATTTTTGATGTTGAATCACGAAACCAGTTATATCAGGTACCGATTTCTATTGGTAGCTACAAAGCAGAAATCCAAATTCCAAACTGCTTTGCTGTTTCAAGTGTTGGTTATGGCTTTATTGCAACTCAGCAAGCTCTATTCAGAACAGATGTTAAGAGGGAAGGAAAGATTAGTTTAGTTGAACGTGGTAACTTCAATAGAGTTCTATTTGATTATAAATCTGATGAAATTTTAGTATGGCAAATTAAAGGTAACCAAAAGTTACTGCGTTATTCGTCTGCATCAAATGGTTCAGAAGTATCATCTCATAGCTTTAATAACAAATATTCAGTATTTTTTCCATTGAAATAAAGGATTTATAGCACCAGAACTCCTGATGCCTCGTAGTTTGATATTTCGAATGCTTGTCATTCTGAGGCGAATATAAACGAAGACGTTTACTTTTGAGAAAATGAACTAAA
>CAZCLJ010000096.1:0-14615 GCA_964499465.1 uncultured Hyphomicrobiales bacterium | reverse complement strand
TGGCTTGCTTCTCATTTAGTTCATTTTCTTAAAAGTAAACGTCTTCGTTTATATTTGCCTCAGAATGACCGAAAAAAGTAAAGATGTCATTGGCAACCCACTGATAAAGGAAGTGCTTTATTTAAATAGAGATTACATAAGGTTTAGAAAGATTAGAAGGTTTAGATAGTTTAGATATTTTTGAACTTTCGCAAAGTTGGGAAACTTTACGAAAGCATTTAGCTCTTCTTACTTTGCGAAAGTTTCTTAACTTTCGTAAAGTTTTGTATGGAAAAGTAAAGATGTAATGGGCAACGAAGTGAAGAATCTCACAAGTTAATGATACCAAAGTATTAAAGATAAAGATGTCCTATATCTTGCAGATGTAGGACATCTGGTTTAAGAACATTTGCTTAGTTTTGCAGAGAAAATAAAAGATGTAATGGGCAACGAAGTGAAGAATCTCAATGTCTGTGGTAGCAAGGAGTTGTGAGATTTCTCACTTCGTTTCGAAATGACACTTTAATTATATTTATGAAAGCAACTTGGTATAAAGGAATATTTAAGTCATTGGTTATTAGTTGTTAGTAAGAATACCAATGACGAATAACTAATGACTAATAACCTACAAGAATATTGTAAAGATGGATTCTGACATACGTCAGAATGACGCTTTTAGTGATATAATATCTAATTAAATAAAGGACTTTCTTTATCCAGGGATTCAAAATAACACTATAAAGTATCTTTGAATGCAATTATTATTAAATTAGCTATTGCTTCTTCACCAGCCCCCAGCATCTAATCTCCAGTTCCCAACTCCCAACTCCTAATTCCCGATTCCCAATTCCTTTAAATATATTTCAGCAGTAGAAAGGTCTTCAAAGGTATTAATTCCTTGTATTTCCTTATAATCAGCATCAGGGAAAGCGAATACATTTTTCCCTTCGTTTTTCAGAATTTCGATAATATCGGTAAGGTAATATTCCTTTTGGGCATTGTTGTTTTTTACTTTTTTGAGTGTACTGAAAAGCATCTTTGAATTTAGTAAAAAAACACCGCTATTTATTTCCTGTATCTGCTTTTGTGTTTCGTTAGCATCTTTTTCTTCAACAATCCCGATGAAATTGTAATTTTCATCTCTAATTATCCTTCCGTAACCAGTTGGATTTGGAATAAGAGTGGAAAGAACAGAAACGTCAGATAAATTTTCAAAGTGGTTGGAAATAAAATGGAGTAGAGTGTCTGCCTGAATTAATGGGACATCGCCGGCAAGAATGAGAACATTTCCATCGTAATCATTGAATACATCTTCAGTTTGAAGGCAGGCGTGGCCTGTGCCGAGTCGTTCTTTTTGTTCAACGAATTCTGCTTCAAGATTCTTAGACATTATGAAATTTATCACGCTTTGTTTTTGGTGTCCGACAACAATAGAAAGTTTGTCTGGTTCAAGTCGTTCAACTACATCTAATACGTAATCAATAAGTGGTTTTCCGGCAAGTTCAGTCATCACTTTCGCCTGGTCCGGATTGTTCATTCTTTTGCCTTGGCCTGCTGCCAAAATAATAATAGCTAAAGGTTCTTGTAAATAATACATAAATTTTAATTTTCAAATAATTGGTTTGGTTCAATACAATCTGTTTTTTTTATAATGTTATTATGCCTGTCAACAAGTATAATAACGGGCTTATGCTGTTTGACTTCCTCCGGAGAGTATTGAGCATAACAAATAATAATTACTCTGTCGCCGGGAGCGCCTTTTCGGGCTGCTGCACCGTTTAGACAAAAAGTTCGCTTACCACGTTCACCCGGAATGACGTAGGTTTCTAATCGTTCTCCGTTGTTTATATTTACTATAGCAACTTTTTCGTAAGGTAAAATTCCTGCTTCGTCCATTATATCTTGGTCTATTGTAAAGCTGCCTTCGTATTCCAAGTTAGCTTCTGTTATGGTAGCTCTATGTATTTTCGATTTTAGCAAAGTTAAAAACATAATCTTTTTTAAATTTTGATAAAAAATAATTGACTAAATTACCAAAAATTTATTGCTTAACAAATATGTTTTAATTAAATTGTTAATTTTTAAAAAATTTCAGAAATTTGTATTTTTTAAATAGAAAGATATTATGAAAAAATTAGTAGAATGTGTTCCGAACTTTTCGGAAGGAAGAAACAAAGAAATTATTGATGCAATAGCAGAATCAATTGCAAAAACCCCCGGCTGCACGCTTTTAGACGTTGACCCCGGCAAATCCACTAATCGCACTGTTTATACTTTTGTAGGAAGCCCCGAAGCTGTTGTTGAAGGTGCTTTAAACTCTGCACGCATTGCAAAAAAACTCATTGATATGAGAAAACATAAAGGAGAACATCCGCGTATGGGTGCTATGGATGTATGCCCGTTCATTCCAGTTTCTAACGTTACGATGGAAGAGTGTGTGGAAATTGCCAAAGAATTTGGGAAAAGAGCAGCTGAAGAACTCGGTATTCCAATATATTTATACGAAGAAGCTGCACAACATCATCATAGAAAAAAACTTTCACAAATTCGCGAAGGTGAATTTGAGGGTATTCCAAACAAAATTATGATGCCAGAATGGAAACCTGATTTTGGACCTGCAAAATTTATTCCCGAATGGGGAGTAACAGCGACTGGTGCAAGATTTTTCCTTATTGCATACAACGTTAACGTGCTTGGAACTAAAGAGCAGGCACACCGCATTGCACTTAATATCCGCGAAGCAGGAAGAAGCGAAAACGAACCCGGTTTACTTAAAGAATCGAAAGCTATCGGCTGGTTCGTTGATGAATACAATATGGCTCAGATTTCTATTAATTTAACAAATTATAAAGTTACTCCACCGCATATTGCTTATGAAGAGTGTAAAAATCAGGCAAAAGAACTTAATGTTGCTGTTGCCGGCTCTGAACTCGTTGGGCTTATTCCGCTTGAAGCTATGCTAATCGCTGCTGATTACTATATCGAAAAAGATAATCTTTTAATTGTTGACGAAGCACAGAAAATAAAATTAGTCGTTGATAAACTAGGACTTAACTCAATTACTCCTTTCGACCCGAAAAAGAGAATTATTGAATATTTGATTGAAAGTGAAAGCAACGAACCGCTTGCAGATATGAGTTTGCGTGCATTTATCAAATCAGTTGCAGCAAGGACTTCGGCTCCTGGCGGCGGCTCCGTTTCTGCTGCTGTTGCCGCAATGGGTGCCGGACTTGCCTGTATGGTTGCTCAACTTACTTACGGCGTTCGTAAATTTGAAAATGTGGATAAAGAAATCCGTTCTGTAATTCCAGCACTTTATGAAGCATCTAACGCTCTTATTCCAATGATTGATGCTGATACAAACGCATTCAATGACTATATGGAAGCAATGCGTTTGCCAAAAGAAACTGATGAAGAAAAGAAAATCCGCAGCCAAGCTATGCAGGACGGCTTGAAAAAAGCTATAAATATCCCACTGACAACAATCAAACTTGCCGATGCTGCTTGGGACAGTTTCGTTGAACTTGCTAAATACGGTAACATTGCTTCCCGTTCAGATATGGAAGTCGGCGCCCGTGCATTAGAAACCGGAATTTGGGGTGCTTACAAAAATGTTCTTATCAATCTCCCCGGTATCAAAGACGAAGAATATAAAGCAGAAAAAATCAGCGAATCCGAAGCTTACGTTAAAAGAGCAGAAGAAAAATGCAAAGAAATTCTGGAGATTTTAGGTGGAAGGTAGCTGTCAACTATCGGCTATCAGCTGTCGGCTTTAGTGGTCATTAGTCATTGGGTTATTGGTTAATAAGTTCTGAACTCCAGACATCATAACGAAAATAAAGGAGTTAGGAGAATCGCTTTGTAAAGAACAATTGAGCAAATTATACAGAAAAGGTGTCATTAGGAACGAAGTGAGGAATCTCAATCTCGGTGTTAACAATGACGTGAGATTTCTTACTTCGTTGCCAATGACATCTTTACTTTTGGCGGTCATTCTGAGGCGAATATAAACGAAGACTTTTACTTTTATGATAATGAACGAATTAAGAAGAAAGTCATACTATCAGCAAGCTGATAGCATGACTAAAATATACTTTCTGACTTCAAAGAATAGATATTCCATATCTACAAGATATGGAATATCTATCTGCGTTAATATCTGTTAAATATATATTTACGCGATATAAAAGCCAAAGTGGTTCATTAGGAACGAAGTGAAGAATCCAGAGAGTAGTGGTTAAAAAAATTTTCTAGATTCTTCACTTCGTTCAGAATGAATGTGTTAAGTGATGTCATCTCTATTTAAATAAAGGTCTTCCTTTATAGTGGGATTCGGAATGACAAGACTGCGATTTACCAAACTACGAGGCATCAGAAGTTCTGAAGTTAATATTCTTCAATATGCAAAGCTCCAATACATTCTTTCGTATGCTTATTGTAGTTTTTATTGTATAAGAAATTACTTACAGATTTGACCATATTAGGATTTCCGCACAGGTAAAAATGCGTTTTTTCCGGTAGGATTTCAATTCCAGCTTGACTTTCGAGTAAACCGGCTTCAAGATGTTTTTCGATATATCCTTTTAGACCAGCCCAATCGTCTTCTGGTTTTAAAAGTGTTGGAAAATAAAAGAAATTACTGAATACGGTTTTAATTAAATTCAATTCAGAAAAGTATCCTAAATCCCAAGCATAAGCGGCACCGTGAATTATAGCAAGTTTAATATTAGTATGCTCTTTTAGATGAGAGCGGAGAAAACTTATATATGGTGCAAGCCCAGTGCCGGTTGCAACCATAACTATATTGCAATTCTCTGGTGTTTGGTTTAAAGTAAATATACCGAGAATGTTATCATCAAGCCAAATTCGGCTGCCTTGCTGCAAGTTAAAAAGACGAGGTGTTAGCTGACCAGATTTTACCTGACTTATGTAAAATTCAAAATGCTGGGTTTCTATGTTTGCTGATGCAATTGAATAAGGACGAATAATTAGTTCTTCAGGATTAGGATCTTCGATTGGAACAACGGAATTTGGAGAACGCATTTCTTTTCCAAATAAGCCAATTGATGTGTATTGTCCGGCGATAAATTTATTTCTCGACTCGTCTGCTTTTATTCGCAATATCATTAAATCTGGTGTGATTATTATCTTGCCGACTACAGTTGCATTGTATTGCTGTTCTTTCATTTTCATTTCTTTTTTTACATAAAAATTAAAATTAATAAAAATTTTTTTAATTTAATAGCAATATTTAATAAATTTTTACTGATATAATATTGAATATTCAGAATTCGTCTTATTTTATTAAATTGCATTCAAAAGTGTTTTAAAATTAATTTTTTATAGATTATGTATCAATTAGCAGAAATTGGGTGGAATATATCTCCGGAGATATTTAGCATAGGACCTCTTGCAGTAAGGTGGTATAGCTTGCTTTTTGCTCTTGGGATTATTTTGAGCTACCAGGTTATGAGTATTTTCTTCTTAAATGAAAAAAAGAATATAAAAGATTTAGATGTGCTAACTATTTATGTAGTAATTGGAACTGTTGTAGGAGCGAGATTAGGGCATTGTTTCTTTTACCATCCGGAATATTATTTGGCTAATCCATTAGAAATAATTCAGATTTGGAAAGGTGGACTGGCAAGTCACGGAGCAGTTATTGCAATTTTGATTTCATTGTATCTATTCATAAAAAAGAAGCCGGAATTTTCTTTCTTATGGCTTGTAGATAGATTAGTAATAGTTGGAGCTTTGGCTGGCTGCCTTATTCGTATAGGTAATTTCTTTAATTCTGAGATATATGGAATCCCGAGCGATTTGCCATGGGCGGTAGTTTTCGAAAGAGTAGATAATATTCCACGACATCCTGCTCAACTTTACGAAGCTATTGCATATTTACTTATATTTTTATTCCTTTTCTTTTACTATAAAAAATTAAAAGGCAATACTCAAAATGGTCTTTTCTTCGGTTATTTTCTTGTATTGCTTTTCGGTGCCCGTTTTTTATTGGAATATGTTAAAGATTTGCAAGCTGATGTTGAATCTCAAATGATTTTTCATATTGGACAGTATTTAAGTATTCCATTTGTTTTGGCTGGCTTTTATTTTATTTTTAGAGCTACAAGGAATAAAAAGAAAAGCTAAAAAGTTCAGAACTCCTTACTCCATAATGGTAATAGAGGAGTTAGGAGATTTGCTTCGTAAACAACAATTGCGCAAATTATAACAAAAAAGTTGTAATGCTGAACGAAGTGAAGAATCTCAAGCTCTGTGGTAGTAATGACTTGTGAGATTCTTCGCTGCGCTTCAGAATGACATCTTTATTTTAAACTTTACAAAAGTTAAGAAACTTTTGCAAAGTAAGAAGATTTCTTCTACTTTTGTAAAGTTTCCCAACTTTGCAAAAGTTTAGAATTATGTCATCATTATTAAAATAAAGGTCTTCTTTTATAAGGGGGTTCGAAATGACAAGACTGCGAAATACCAAACTACGTGGCATCAGGAGTTATGAAGTTATAAATAAAAAAAATCCGATACCCCAAAGAGTATCGGATTTTTTAATCTATAATCTAAAAAAGATTATTTTTCAATCAACATCATTGTTGTTGCACGTTGAGTACCTGAGCGCAATACGACATTATAGACACCGCTTGATAAGTTAGCTACATCAAAAGTAACTTTATGGCTGCCGATGTTATAATTTCCATTTGCTAATCTGGCAACTAAATCTCCTGTTAATGAATAAACAAGAATTTCAGCATCTCCTTCATTGGTTAAAGCGAATTCAAATACAGTATTTGTGGATGCCGGGTTAGGAACGTTTTTAATGTTCATATCCAATAATGCATCATTACCAACAGTTGCTTTAGCTACAAAAATTGAATTTTGTTTATAGAGCAAGTTGTTTAATTCCATATTTGATGTTAAATCGCTTATCATAGAAAGAGCAATTTCCTGTTCTACCTGTGAATTTGGATTATATAATTTAACGGATAAAAGTTCATAAGAACCAGCACCATCAATATTAGGAGTAATTTCATTATCGCCCCAGATTGTAACTGCGGCTGCTCCATTATTTACGGAACCAGAACCGATTAAAACACCATTATTATTATAAACGCCAATTTCATTACCATCTTCAACACCACTAAGCGTAAGCAATAAAGTAGCATTGTTTCCGGTATTTTTAACTGAAGGAACTAAGAAACGTGCAGAAGGAGTTAAACTAACTTCTGAAAATTGTCTTAGTCTTGAATTAGCCGGATACATAAGTAAGCCAAGATTGTTCATATAGATGTAATAACCTTGACCGGGTAACATATTACCCATAGTATTTATTCCCCAAGTTGGGAAATAGATACCGCCGTCATTATTCTTAACGAGTGTAAGGTTTGTTCCTAAAGTTGCCAAAGCGCTTCCGGGAGCAAGTTCTGAAGTCCTTAAATAAGATAATAAGTTCCAGCCAACTTCTATAAACATTGGGTTACTTTCCGGAGCAATTTGATAACCTTCGAGTGTAAGAGTAACATCGGCATCAGTATTTACTAAATATCCATCTTCAAAATTCCAGTTACCAATATTATTTATTTCGAATTGTGGGGCGAACATTTGTCCGGCACCATTTTTCACGACATTAATATTTGTAGTAATGTCTGCAAAAACATCATACATATCTGGTTCAGCTGGATTAATAAAGCCGGAAATCATATTCCAGCCGGCAGTAAGATTTATATCCTGTGGGAATAATTCTTCTTGAGTTGTGAATGACCAAATTTCTGACCAGGGACCTGAGTTTCCTAAGTCATTCTTAGCCATTATACGCCAGTAATATGTAGTTAAGTTGTCAAATCCAGAGACCAACAATGAAGTAACCTCGAAGTCCTGACTGAACAAGATATTTGTAAATGCGGCATCATCGGCTATTTGGTAAGTATATAAAGTAGCATCGGTAACTGCATTCCAACTGAATAGAAGGTCTTCAACGTCTGCATTTGTCATTCCGTTTGCTGGCTCGACTAATGTAACCTGACCGAGTGGTGGTGGAACAAATGTTGTGAAGTATCTTACTGGTGAGAATAAACTGAAATTACCTTCTTCATTTGTTGCCTTTACTCTCCAGTAATATGTAGTATTGAAACTCAAATTAGTTGTGAGTAAATAATTAGTTGCAGTTGTAGTTGTATTAAGAATGAAACTTGAGAAATCTGCATTTGTTGATACCTGAATTGTATATGAATCTGCATCAGTTACAGCATTCCAAGTAAATTCCGGAGCTAATATAACTTCGGTTGCAGCAAATTCTGGTAACAATAGTGTTGGTCTTTCAAGCAATTGTGTTCCACCAACAAAAGTAAATTGCATATTCGGGCGATTTACTGATAAAGTGCTTGAAGATGTTGCATCTGAACAGTATGTAGTAGAAGTGCTTGTATAGACATTATTATAAGCTACACTATTATATGTAGTTGGAGTATAAGTCATAGAAGCATTCTGGGTATTAGGTCCGCCATTGTTGTTGAAGCAGAATTCAAAAATTATATTTGAAGTTCCGTCCCATGGGAATGGAGTAGAAAATACATGTGTATTCCAGCCAAGAGCAGCTTGATACGTTGCAGTATAAAATACTTCAGTCCATGTTCCAGTGGTTACCCATGCTGAAAGAGCATTCAAAGTAGTTGGTTGAGCTTTGATTGTAAATCCATTCATTACACCGGAAGTATTAAGATTGGCAACATTCAAGCCAAGCTGTGTAATGTTACCCGGCAAACCTCCGGCATTTGTTATTTCTTCTGCTTTTACCAATACCTGATGTTTTGCTGATTGATAGTAAGGCCCGTAAATAGCAGGGAATGCATATTGAGTGTTAGTAGCAGTACCGTTTCCTAAAATAACTTGAGCTGCTGTAGTAAATTCCCATACAGTTGACCATTCACTTTCAGTAAATGGATTCATTGCTTTTACTCTCCAATAGAATAATGTTGAGTATTGAATTCCATATCCTGTTAATGAAGTGGTTGGTGAAGTTGCATCAATAACAACGTTACCAGAGAAATCCGGTTCAGTTGAAACCTGAACTCTGTATTCAGTTGCAGCTGTAACTGACACCCATGTAAATGTTGGTATGGTAGGAACATCTATTGAACCTGTAAGTGGAGTAGCTTGAATTGGCACATCAAGAGGCCCGTTAGTAATGAACCAGTATCTGTAAGACCAGTTGCTTGGGTTACCTTCAACGTCATAAGCACGAACCCGCCAGTAATAAACAGTAGTTAATTCTAAAATATCTGGGTCTTCTACCTGATAATTTGGTTCAGTAATTCCATCATAAGTAAATACTGGAATTGAAAAATCATCCATTAATGAAACTGCTATTTCATAACTTTCTGCTCCTTCGACAGCTTCCCATTGGAAGTTTGGCTGTTGCGGAATACCAAGTTGTCTGTGAGCAGGGTAAGTAAGCATTGGTGGTTTGAAGTCCTGGAATTCCATATTTAACTTCATATTCGGACGTGTAGTAAGATAGCTAGTAACAACTGGAGTCGTGCAAACCGATGGGTCGCCGTCATTCCAGAAACTAATATCCTGGACTACTGGTGTAGTTGAATAGTAAAGTGAAGCGTTTTCAGAATATGTCAAATTATTGAAACATAAATCAATCAATATATTTGAACCACCATCCCAGTTAAATGGATTTGCGAATTCATGAAGATTCCAACCGGGAAGCGGGACATAAGCAGCGTTCAGATAGACATCTGTAAAGCCCTCATATTCCCATGCGGTTAATACATTGGCATTGGTATGTTTCAACTTAATTGAAAAATCTTGCAATGGTGCGCAACCATTTACTGCATATACATTAAGTAAAAGTGCATTGATTTCACCAGTTAATGCGCCGGCTGCAACTAATTCATCTCTGGTTAAAAGAATTTGGTTATGGACTCCACCCCAAACGTTACCGTAAGGTCCCGGAGGATTTGAACCACTTCCATAATATGTTGTTTCTTCGCCAAATGTTGCAAAGTTTCCTGTTGTTAATTGCCAAACAGTTGACCATTCGCTATTTACAAAAGGATTGAAAGCCATTACTCGCCAGTAAAATGTTGTATTAAAATCTAAATCAAATGGTGTTGCATAAGTAGTTGCTGTTACATCTTCATCAACAACAAGAGTTGAAAAATCTTCAAATTCTGATACCTGAATATTGTAACTTGTTGCTGCGAATACTTCACTCCAGTAAAATACTGGCATTGTTGGTGCGTAAACTTGTTCATTTACTGGTTCAGTAAGAACTGGTGCTTCAATTGGACCTTCTGTTATGAAATCCCACTTGAATGACCAATAGCTAACTTGCTCATCAGCTGAGTAAGCTCGAACATGCCAGTAATAACGAGTTGTTTCGTCTAAAATATCTGGTTCTACCTGATATTGTGCTGTTTCAATGTCAGAAACATTAACTAATAGGGGGTCAAAATCCGGTGAAGCAGAAACCTGAATTTGATAAGTAGCAGCATCAGGAGAGGTTGCCCAAGTAAATGTTGGGGTTACACTTACGCCTAAACTGTTTTTTGCCGGAGATATTAAAGTTGGAGGCATTGGATACCAGTTTGCAAAATCAAACTGAATATTTGCTCTATTTGGCCTTAATGTTGCCGATGTTTCAGGAATACTGCAATAATCGGTGCTATCGCCATAAACTAAAACACTTCTATACATACAACGTGTTTCAGGAGTAGTAGTCCAATACTGTTGAGGATTAGCATAGCCGACAAATGAAGGGGTAGTTGACCAGGTAGGATGGCTAAAGCATGTTTCAACTAAAATACTTGAAACTCCATCCCAGAAGAATGGTTGAATACATTCGTGCATATTCCAGCCAATTTGGGTATTAAACGCAGAATCTGGCTCCCAAACTAAAGTCCAATCTTCATAATCCCAAGTAGAAGAAGGTGTAAATCCTGTTTGAGGAACTAATTTCATTTTAATTGTATATTGACCTTCAAAAAGAGGACCGCAATTAGATTGCATCATAGCAACATTCCAACCGAAAGCATTTATATCACCAGGGTAAGCTCCTGATTCCATTAGTTCTTCAGCAGTATATAAGAAATAAATTCTCGCATGGTTATACCAATTGCTGTATGGTGAAGGAGAAACATAATTGTAATAATCGGTATCAAAATTTGTTTCAGTTCCGATAATAACAAAATTACCTGTTGAAAACTGCCATACATCAGACCAAGGACCTGTAACCCAATCATTTAAGCCCATTACTCTCCAATAGTAAGTTGTATTGGTGTTTAAACCAACAGCATTGTAAGTTGTTAGCGACAGGTTTTCATCAATAGCTAAAACAGAAAAGTCTTCCATTGCTGATACCTGTAAATGATACTGGTCAGCAAGCAAAACACTATTCCAACGGAAAGTTAAACTTGTTAACTGACTGATGGCTTCATTAGCTGGTGCTAAAAGTACTGCCGCTGCAAGTGGACCTTCAGTAGTGAAATCCCAGCGAATTGACCAGGTGCTAATATTACCTTCTGCATCGTGAGCGCGGACATGCCAGTAATATTTTGTTGATTCTTCTAATTCTTCTTCTATATCGAAAGTTGTTCCGGTTAAACCAGTTAGGTTATAGACTAATGAAGTTGAATCGAAATTAGTTTGGTTAGAAAGTTGGAAATCATAACTAACCGCATTTTCAACTGCAATCCACTCAATTGTTGGAGTTAATTCAAGATAAATTGAATGGTTTGGAGGTGCAAGTGGAATAGGAGTAGAAATAATTGCATCAAGTTCAAACCTTGCAGCCCAAGCATTATTTCCATTAACTATACCGATTGAATCCTGATAAGCACCGGGAGTTACCGGGAAATCAGCAGAACCGGCATATCCAACAGGGAAAGCATTTCCAGCTTCGTCGTAATCAATACCTCTGGCATATTCAGAGCCAGTGCCACCAAAATAACTTGAATACTGAAGATTAGTTCCGTTTGGATTGAGCATTGTAACGATAGCATCATCTGCACCGCCTGCGATAGTTGTCTGTTGTGCATCAGCAGTAACAGGGTAGTCTGTTGATGTAGTTCTTCCTCCAAATACTGCCCAACCTTCGCTATCTACTGCTAAGCCGCGTGCATAATCAACGCCAGTTCCACCAACAAATGTTGAGTAAATAAGTTCAGTACCAGTTGGATTGAATTTGGTAACAAAAGCATCAAAACCACCACCGGCGTGAGTTGGTTGGAATGAATTTGGAGTTGTTGGGTATGCTAATGATTGAGTATAACCAGCCATATAAGCATTGCCTTCAGCATCAAAATCTGGTCTCATTCCCCAATCGTCAAGTTCACCACCAATATAAGTGCTAAACACTAAACCGGTGCCTGTTTGATTTAATTTTAAGAGAAATGCATCCCAGATTCCACCTGCATAAGTTGTTTGGAAAGCGCCTTCGGTTACAGGGAAGTCAGTTGATACTGTTTGACCAGCTACGAAGCAAAAACCATCTGGAGTAACGCGGTTACCATAGCATTGGTCTGCAAGAGTACCACCAATATATGTTGAATATACAAGTGATTCTCCATCGGGTGCAATTTTTGTAACAATAACGTCTTGAGTGCCACCGCCATGAACGGTTTGGAAAGCACCTTCGGTTACCGGATAATCTAATGAAGGAGTATAACCAATAACATAAGCATTATATGATGCATCAACATCAATAGTATATGCCATTTCTCCCAATGTACCACCGAGATATGTTCCATATATTAATTCAGTTCCGTCAGCACTTAATTTAAAGACATTAATGTCATTTGAACCAGCATTTGTTGTTTGGAATGCAGAATCTGTAACTGGAATATTGGTTGAACCACCATAAGCGCAAACATAAACGTTTTCTAAGTTATCGTAAGCACAACCAAGACCGGATTCTGCACCAGTGCCGCCAAGATAAGTTGAAAATATTAAATCACTACCATCAGCTTCAAGTTTTGTTACGAAAATATCTGTACTTCCAGCGTTTTCTTCTTGATATGCGCCTTCAGTAACCGGATAAATTAAAGAGCCGGTACCTCCAGTAAACAAAACGTTTTGAGTTGTATTTACTCTGCCTTCGTAAAGAGTTGAGCCACTTGTAGTTGGAGCAACGAAAGTGCAGTAAATTAGTGGGTCTATAATAAGTGGATATGTTTCATCATATTCGCCTAAATTAAAGCCAACTGTAGTTTCATCAATAATTTTGAATGAACAATCTACTTCAACTTTTTTACCATTAATTTCCTGATAAGCAAGTAAACCACTTTGTTCGACATCGCCAATTGAAGTGCGAATTGTTAAATTACCTTTATAATTAATGTAAACTTTGTCAGTTCCTTTAAAGCCCATTTGAATTTGGTTTGGGTCAGCTTTTGGAGCGACAATCAAATCATAACGAAGATTGCTGTTTTCGTAATACAATCTTGCGTCAATACCTTTGTATAAACCGGCCATCATAGCTTCCTTATATAAACCTACTCTGGATGCCCATTTTGATTTATCGTTACCGATGAAGAAATTATAATAACCTTTTTTCTTATTAACACCCTGAACTTTTGAACTGTTCAAAGAGTTAAGGAATTCCATTTTAACGACATTACCTATTCTATCCATATTCTTATAGGTATCGTTAAGGTCTGGATTTACTGCCTCAAGCGGCATAAGCATACTTTGCTGAAATTTGTAAAAGTCATACGTGATGCCGTTGGCAGTTAGCCAGGCATCAATTCCCGGAGATTGTGCAAGCATTTTTGCATCTTCATGCCATTGACCTTTGTTTTCTACAAAGAATAGCTTCGATTGTTGATTGAATGACTGAACACTTGTTAGTGTTAAGCATATCAGTAAAGCAATAGTTGAAAACATTTTAAAAGTCTTCATCCTACCTCCTTATTGTGTGTGGGTAAATAGTAAATTGTTGATTTATATGCCTCTTTTTTTTATCATTATTTTTATCTTTATTTTCAATTTTACTTTAATTATTATAAATATTCAACTGAGTAATAAATTACACAATTTTTTTAAAAAAAACAAATAATAGTAAGTATTTTTTTTATAAAATTTTTTTATTTTATTTTTCATCAGTATTTATATATACTTGATAATTATATATTTATGAACTTTGGTGATTATTTTTTAAAAAAAGTAATTCAATATTTTTAATATTTGAATTTCATTAAAAGGTCATTTGTATTACAAAAGTAACTCAACTTTCCTATATAATAAATTCAGAACTTCTTATGCCTCGTAGTTTGTTGTTTCGCATATTTTATAATAAGAAATTAAATTTTAATATAAGTATTTTCAATAGGTCATTAGTTATTGGTCATTAGTCATTAGTAGTTACATACTAATAACCAATGACTAATGACCAATAACTAATAAGATAATATTTGCTAACTGCGAATTTGTTCTTTACGAGCATAATCTCCTAACTCCTTTATTTTCGTTATGTGGTCAGGAGTTCTGAATTTATTGAAAACCTGATAAACATTTATTGTCATTCCGAACCTCCAGATAAAGCAATTGCTTCATTTAAATGGAAATGACATAAGGTTTAGAAGATTAGAAGGTTTAGAAAGATTAGATTTTTTGAACTT
>CAZCLJ010000095.1:0-14693 GCA_964499465.1 uncultured Hyphomicrobiales bacterium | reverse complement strand
ACTTTACAAATGATGATGCAAGAATAAAGCTTAAAAGTTTATATCCGACATATTCTAATTAACATAACACTAGTAGATAAAATGAAGTAAATATAGAGTAGTAGTGCTTTATAAATAAAATAATATGTTTTTATCCTTAAAAAATACTTCATTAATTAATAAAACCTTTTAACACCTCCCCTGCCCCTCCTTATTAGGAGGGGAATAAGAACTGTTCTATGTTTTAGCGTTCCCCTCCTAACAAGGAGGGGTAAGGGGAGGTGTATTTATAGTCTTTTTTACCACTTTTGTTCTTTTCTATATTATTTATATATTACAAACACTTATGTCAACTAGGAAAGTTGAGTTAATCATTAATCATTAATCATTAATCATTAACTATTTACCCACAATCATAAAGGAAGAGACTTTTTTGCTTCCAGAACTCAACACGATATTATACATTCCGCTTGATAAATTGCTTGCATCGAAGTTAATTCTGTGCAAACCGGCAGAATAATTACCGTTTTCAATGCTTGCAACTAATTCACCCGTGCTTGTATAAATCTGTATTTCAGCATTTGCTTCGTCAGTCAAACTAAATTCAAATACAACATTGCTTTCTACTGGGTTCGGAATGTTTTTAATTGACATTGCAAAACCAGCTTCGTAGTTTGCACTTGCTTTTGCTACGTAGATTGCATTTGTTATATAATAAAGTTCGCTTTGTTCTGAGTTACCTGTTATTTCTTTAATTTGAGATAAAGAAATTTCTTTACTTGTATTATTTGTTGTGTTATAAAGTTTTACGTTCAAATATTCATTGTCTTTTGCTCCATCTATATATGTAGTAGCTTCGTCATCACCCCAAATTGTTATTGCAGCAATACCATTATGCACTGCACCAGAACCAATTAGCTCATCATTCATATTGTAAACTCCAATTTCATTTCCATCATTACTTTCTATTGAAATAAGTAAAGTTGCATTTTTACCAGTGTTTTTCATTGAAGGAATGTTAAATTTTGCAAGAGGAGTTATTTCATCACCAGCAACGGCTTTTTGGGTAGAATTTGCTGGATAAGTAAGTGCTGCTGCTTCGTTCATATAGAAATAGTAACCTTGTCCAGATTGCATATTTCCAATAGTATTTATTCCGAAAGCAGGGCTGAAAATGCCACCAGCGTTGTCTTTTGCAAGAACTAATGATGGAGAGATTGATGCAAGGGCAGTAGTTGGTGCAATGTCATTATCACGCAAGTAAGCGGATAAATTCCAGCCGTTAATTAAATTGATTGGTGTTTCTTCGGGAAGAAGTTTTGTTCCAGTAATCGTTAATTCATTATTGTTAAGCATAAATAATAAATATGCATCTTCATAAAACCAATTTTCAATTGTGTTGATATTAAAAGCCGGTATATACATTTGTCCATAACTATTTTTCAGTATTTTTACATTTGAAACAATATTTTCAAAAATACTGGTTATTGCACTATTTTCTGGTTGAATGTATGATGAAATAATGCTCCAGCCGGAAGCGAGGGAAATGTTTTGTTCAGTTGGTATATTTACAGTTAGGGAAGCAAGGAAAGAAATTCCATCAACAGTATAAAAGCTTTCACCAGTTTGATAGGTAGCCGTAGCATTCCATTCTTGCCCAAGTACTGCATCCCAAACTTTGAAAGTATAGGTTTCACCAACAGCAAAGCCATCTTTAATTTCAGTATTTGGGTTATCTCCCCAAACTGTTATACCAAGGTTTGTTCCATTCCAAATACCATAGCCAGCGCAAGTCCATTCGTTTTCATCATTTTGATAGAAAAGTCCGATTAAATCCGGGTACGAAATTGGACGTTCTCCAATCATAGGATTTATTAAGATAGGTACTATTATAGATGACGAATTGTTTGTTTCAGTTACTTGCCAAGGAATATAGGGCTGAGTAGTAAAGTTCCAGATTTCAGACCAGGTACCTATTTCACCATTGCCACCATTTGCTCTAACCCTCCAGAAATATTGTGAATAATATTCAAGATTGTTAATTAATTGAAATTCTGTTCCTTCAATTTCACTTTCATTTACAATTAGTTCTTCAAAATTGCTAGTCAAAGAAACTTGAAGAGTATATGAAAAAGCATTTTCAACAGGTTGCCAAATTAAAGTTGGATTTAAAGATATATCAGTTGAATTATTTGCTGGATTTGATAAAATTGGTTCTGGAAGGTAATAAAATACATGTTTCAATGTTGTTCCGAAATCACCGACAGCCCAACCGGTATAGCTATTTGCAAAATTTATCCCATATAAAGTATTTGGTGTCCCACTTGACTGACTTAACCAATTAGTTCCGCCATCAGTAGTCTTTAATATTGTTCCACTGCTGCCTACAGCCCAACCGGTATTAACATCAACAAAAAATACACTTCGTAGAACATACGATGTCCCGCTTGTCTGACTTAACCAATTAGTTCCGCCATCAGTAGTGCTTAGAATTGTTCCACTATTACCCACAGTCCAGCCGTTATCGATATCTGTAAAGTAAATTCCAAATGATTGATTTGCTGTTCCGCTTGTCTGCCCAAACCAGTTTTCACCACTATCAGTTGTTTTTCGTATTGAGCCATTTGTAACTATTACCCAACCGGTATTTGCATTTGCAAAAAAAACGCCATTTATACCATAAGTTGTTCCACTTGTCTGACTTGACCAACTACTTCCGCCATTATTTGTTTTAAGGATTCTACCGCTACTACCAACAGTATATCCATTATCGCTATCTATAAAATAAACTCCATTTAAAGTACTTGTAAATCCACTTGACTGACTTAACCAACTGCTTCCACCATTAAAAGTATGGAGAATTGTCCCGCTATTTCCTACAGCCCAACCGGTATTTGCATCTGCAAAATAAACACTATTTAGATTGTTCGCTGTTCCACTTCCCTGAAAAGCCCAAGTCAAACCACCATCAGTGGTTTTTAAAATTGTGCCATAATTTCCTACAGCCCAGCCAGTATTTATATCAACAAAATGAACACTTTTAAGAGCATAATCCGAACCATTTAATTGAATAGACCAATATGTACCTCCAGTATTGGTATTCACTATTACACCGTATTTTCCAACAGCAAAACCATTATTGACATCTACAAAAAAGACACTATATAAATGGTTACCACTACCACTCCATAGACTACTAATCCAAGTTGCGCCTCCATCTATTGTCTTGAGAACTGTGCCACTATTTCCCACAGTCCAGCCAGTATTTGCATCAGTAAAACGAATACAGTTTAAAATATTTGTTGTTCCACTTGTCTGACCAATCCAAGTTGCACCGCCATCTGTGGTTTTTAGAATTGTGCCACCGTTACCCACTATCCAGCCAGTATTTATATCCGTAAAAAAAACACTATTTAAAGTAAAAGGGGATCCGCTTATCTGACTGACCCAACTTGTTCCCCCATCTGTAGTCTTGAAAATTGTTCCGCTATTGCCCACAACCCAACCATTATTTTCATCTGCAAAATTAATTCCATAAAAAGAATTTGTTGTTCCGCTTATCTGACTGACCCAACTTGTTCCCCCATCTGTGGTCTTAAGAATTGTACCACTCCAGCCAGTAATCCAGCCAGTGTTTTCATTTAAGAAATGGACACCACGTAAATTATTCGTTGTTCCGCTTGTCTGACTGACCCAACTTGTTCCCCCATCTGTGGTTTTGCAGATTGTTCCGTTATATCCAACAACCCAACCGGTATTTACATCAACAAATTGAACTCCAAATAGATCATAAGTAGTTCCGCTTGAATGAATGCTCCAACTGTTTCCACCATCTGTGGTTTTGCGAATTGTTCCCTTAGCACCAGCAGCCCAACCAGTATTTTCATTTGCAAAATAGACACTAAAACGGTCTGTATTTTCAATAAGAACATCCCATTGGGAAAAAAGGTAGCTATTGCTTAGCACTACTAATAATAACGCAATTTGCAATAACCTTAAACTTAATTTTGTAAAATACTTCATTTCAAAAACCTTTCTTATAATGGTTAAAAATAATAATTTTCTTTTTTGATAAAATATCATTATCAAAATCCAATTTGCAATAAAAAAAAATTTGGTAAAAAGAAAATAATTTGTTATTTTTATATGAGTGAAAATACTAAATATATATTTAACAATGAATTAAACATTAATATTCAATTTATGGATAATTCTCTAAAAAAAATTATTTCAAAAATGTCTAAGTGTGAAAAAGAATTTTTTTCTTCTTTTTCATTTTTTAATAATACTTTTTCAAATAATTATAATATCCTTTATAATCACATAATAAAATATGGAAATATTCAAATAAACGAATTAAAAAAGGAAATAAAAGATAATGTGTTCATTAAGTATATATCAATTAAAAAAGAAGTTTTATTAGAAAACATACTTCAAAGTTTAGTTAATCATCATTTTGAAGACAATATCCATTGGAAAATTCAAAGAGACATTTTATATATAAAAATATTAATCGAAAAAGACTTAATTGAAAAAGCGAAAAAGATTATAAATCGTGCTAAAAGTAACGCATACCGCTTTGAAGAATTTAGCTTATTAATCAATTTGCTTGAACTGGAAGAATCTCTTTGTTTCATTCATAATTTTATAACTGATATAAATAAATTAAACGAAATAAAAAAAGAAAGAAAAACAATAATTGATATTAATGAAAATTTGAAAGACTTGCTGAAAATTAAAGCTGAATTGCAACATTTCCAGTTTAATGAGGATACTTATACCTCTGATTTAAATAATTTTATTAAAACTTTTGGCTATAATCCAACTTCTCCCGAATTTGAACCTAAAAGCATAAAAGCACAATTTATTTGGTTATATATCCAGGGTATTAGCAATTATATTCAACTAGATTACAGCACTTCTCTTATTGTAACAACTAAGCAATATAAACTATACCATAAACATTCTGATTTATTTTTAAGATTCGAATATTTGCAACTTATGGTAAATTATCTGTATTGCTGTTGTTTAACTCAAAATGAAAATCTTTTTAATCAATTAATGATAGAATATAAAAGTTTACCAAATAAAACAAAAGAAGAAGAAATTTTTATTATTACATCAAGTTATTGTCGCACTTTAGAATTGTATCATCGGATTTCTAAATTTAAAGAAGCTGAACTTATTGCTATAGAAGCAGAACAATATTTTGAAAAAGTTAAACTTTTGCTTGAACATATAAATAACAATCTTATTCATTTCAATATAATTAGAGCTTATATTGATAATTCTAATTATATTGCTGCAATCAAATCTTTGAAAAAAAGAATAAGAACAATTGGTTTTGATTATTATGGTTCATTATTCAAAATTTTTGAATTTATTTCGCACTATAAATTGGGAAATTTCGAATATTTGTTATTTGCGGTAAATTCCTGGGCTAAAACAATTCGTTCAAAACGAAAACAATTCCCAATAGAGAAAATTCTTATAAAATATTTTAGAATTGTAAGTAATATTATTGATAAAGAAAAAAAATTACAATTATTAACTAAACTAACAATTCAAATTAAGGAAATTGAAAGTAGTAAATTAAAATATTTTATCCACCATAATTTTAATTTCGCCGCATGGTTCGAAAGAGAACTGGAAGAAATGAAGTAGCTCTTCCATATTTAAGAAAATATGGAAGAGCTTTTTTCAAAAGTTATGCTATCAATTTTTTAAACTACATTAACTATAATAATTACTTTAAACTTGCTAATAATATAAATATGAATTTTTGTTTTTTCAACGCATATCCCGGCTTCGGTGGCTTAGAAATCCAAATGGTGAAAAGAGCCACCGATGCCAGCGATTTGGGCTATTCTTACTTTATTTTTACTTTAAAAGACAGCAAAGCCGATTTGCTTTCTAAAAAAAATAATTTGAATATCGAAAATATTCCCAATTATTTTAGATATTTAGATTTTTTCTCTGCTTATAAAATCTCAAAAATCCTTAACAAACATAGCACCGATATTTGCATAGTTGGAAAGACAGAAAGCATCGGACTTTTAGCATTGGCAAGGAAGTTTTGCAAAAAGCAATTCAAAATAGTTTTATACCAGCAAATGCAATCGAGGCTTAGCAAAAAAGACATTTATCATAATTGGGTATATAAAAATCTTCATTCTGCTATTGTCCTTACAAACATAATGAAAAAAGAACTTAGCGAAACAACGATTTTCCCAAAAGAAAAAATCGAAGCTATTCCTTATGGCATTGAGCTTGAAAAATTCAATCCGGAAAAAAATAATAAGCAGGATTTACGTGAAAAATTCGGTCTGCCTCAAGACAGTTTCATTATCGCTTGCATTGGCAGAATAGAAGAGCATAAGGGACAGCAAATTTTAACGCAGGCATTCATTAAAGCTAAGCTGCAAAACTCTTTTCTTGTAATATGTGGTAGTGCTGACGATAAGGAATATTTTGAAAATCTATTGAAAGAAATTGAAGCAAATGAACTTCAAAATAGTTTTAAATATATTCCTTTCATCGAAAATGTGAATGAATTGCTTGCCTGCCTTGATGTATTTGTAATGCCCTCCAACTCCGAGACTTTCGGTTTAGTGCTGATTGAGGCAATGGCTTCCGGGCTGGCAGTAATAGGGACAAATTCCGGTGGCGTTCCGGAAATAATTACGAATAAAAGGAATGGTTTGATTTTCGAACAAAAGGATATAAACACATTAGCAGATTTGCTTGCTTTCTATTACAAAAATCCCGATATTAGAAAGGTTTTTGCTAAACAAGCCAGAACAGACGCTTTAGAAAAATACGATTATCTTACTCAACGCAATAAATTCTTTAAGTTTTGTGAAAGGGTAGGTTAGATGAACTTCTCGCTTTTCTTCTTTTAGTTATTGGGTTATTGAGTTATTGGTTATTGGGTTATTGGGTTATTGAGTTATTGGGTTATTGGGTTATTGGGTTATTGAGTTATTTATCATTTATCACTTATCATTTATTTTTCCTCCTTCCCAAATACAATTTGGGAAGGAGTGGGAATTAACTTTCCTTCCCATGTTTCCACTCCTTCCCAAGTTGCACTTGGGAAGGAGTGAAAAAAACCGACTGTTGATGATATTATTTGCATTTCATTTGAAAATTTTCTATGTTTGTAGTTAAAGAAATGTAGATTTTTTTCCCCAGCAGTCAGAGGGAAATATGACTTTAAAACAAGACCATATTTTGGATCAGTTCAAAGAAGACCTTTTACTTTGTATTCATATTAAAGGAAATATATTATGAAAAATAAAAATGTTTTAAAATTTTTTTATTCATTAATAGTGCTATTTTGTTTAAATTCTTGTTCAAATTTAAATAGTTATAGACCTCAATATGATAATTACACTTTTAGATATAACGGAGAAATAACAAATTTAGATTCCTTGATTTGTATTGATGGTTATTATCAATCTACAATTATCAATAAAAGTTATACTACATTTATGTTTTATAGAGATGGAACATTTGCATTAAATCTTGGTGTATATAATAATTCTAGTTTTAAACCTGATTCTATTGTTAGTATATTTGCTTGGGGTGCTTATAAAATATGTGGTGATACAATCAAAACTCAATCAATATTAAGAATGGGCAAATTTTGGATAACGAGATTAGATATGTATGAGAGATGGTTTAAAATTATAAGTAAAGATACATTATTAGATATTTATTATAAGAACTTTTTAGATCCTGAGGATAAAAGGGACTATTTAAACAGTAAATTATATTTTACACCAGCAATTCGCCCAGACTCAAGTTGCTGGCTCAAAGAACAAAAATGGGCATGGGAAAAAGGCGAAATAAAGAAGTAGATAAAGAAGCAAAAGCAATGCAATCAACGAAGTTGATGGAATGACTTTTTCATCAATTTTATTTATCTTTATCCCGCCTGGGATTATATTATATTCCTTTTGTCTTGAACTGTGATTTTTGTGATGAAGATGATTATTTTTTTGTCTGAACCATGATTAAAAAGATTTAAAGATTGCTTGATTTTTCTTTTTTAAATCAAGAAATCCTGTAATCCTTTAATCAAGGTTCTGACTTTTATGATGAAGATGATTAAGAAAGAAATCATATCTTCATCTTATAAATCACAGTTCAAAAATATATTTCAAATTTTAACAAATTAATTTGCTTTTTTAAAAGGAAAGTTTTAATTTGTAATATATTATGGAATGGAAAATAATTAATACTGTTTAATAAAAAAATTTAAATGTGTTCATACTGACTTTAATTGTGGATTTACTTTAAAGCTAAACTTAAATGAAAGATTCTTTTAAAAACAGAGCAATTGAGAATTTGGAAGCGGCAGAATTGCTTTTTAAAAATGAAAAATACAATGCTTCCGCAAATCGTGCTTATTATGCTGCTTTTCATTTATCCATTGCATTATTATTTGCTGTTGGAATTAAGCCGAGCATTGACCATAGAAGTATTCAGGCATTATTTGTTGATACTTTCATAAATAAAAGAAAATTGTTACCTGCAAAATATAAAAGATATTTGAGCGATATACAGGACATAAGAAATGATGCTGACTATAAAAATGGCACGAGCAAAAAAAATGCTAAACAACAGCTAAAAGATTCTAATGAATTTTGTTCACTAATTCTTGGAGTAATCAATGAAAATCAATTATAAACAAAAGCAACTTATTGATGAACTATTTGATAAAGTTAGAAGTAAATATCCAGTGATTGAGTTTAAGAACTTAGATGTTTCTCCTGACGATTCAGAGCATATTTGGATTAATGTAATTGCTAATATGGATGAAGATGAAGAAATAAATATGCGGCATTATGCTTCTGAACTTGCTGTAGATATGTTAATTAATTATGGTTACAGAATTTCTATTATGCCGGAAAATCCAAATGCTGTTTATGCTTAAATTCTTCTGATATTTCAAATTTAAATAATTTTATTTGCTTTTATCCTGCTACCAGAAATTCTTTCTGACTTTAGGGAAACTAACAGCTAACAGCCGACAGCTAACAGCCGACAGCTAACAGCTGACAGCTGACAGCCAACATCCAACTAACTATTTTCCTTTTTTAAAAATAATTCTATTTTTTAGTCGTTTATAAATCATTGAAAAATTTGTTTTCTACCATAAAAAAAGAATATGAAAAAGGTTACTTTGATTTTAATTGCTTTTTTGTTAATCGCTCCAGCCATTCTTTTGCCGAATACAAACGAAGTGAAGCTAACAACGAAAAAAGATGGTATTGCTTCTGTCAGTGCTGCCGAGATTATTAATATAAATCCAAATTTCCAACATACCGTCATTCAAAACCTAAAATTACTTCATTTTGGCAAAGAAATTCCAATTTATATAAATAATGATAGTGATGGTTTACTAAATTCCGGCGATGAAATTATTTTCCTTGGACAGCGGGCAAATGGCGATACGACCTGGTTCGAGCATTACACTGATGAAGAACCATTTTTTTTAATTATTTCCGAAAGCCCTTCAACCGAAAGATTTTTGAATTTCCCAGATTTAACCGATTATTCTGATGTTTTGAATGAAGTTCAGTATTTTGAGCATTTTGAAAAGGAAAAGCTGCTCCTTGCCGGTTATGAAGATTATATAACAGAAATATCTCCCGGTGAAATTTGGGCTTGGGATACTTTAAGTCCAGCAATTTCAGGGAGCTTCAAACTTCCTTTGCTCATTCCATTTGATAAATCTAACACCCAGACAATTCAACTAAAAGCGTATTTCATCAGCACCGGCTATAGCAAAAGCCGCGAGCTAAACCATAACCTGAAATTCATTTTCAATAAGGACACTATTTTTGAAAAAGCATACAAAGGCGGTCAAAACTATTTCGAGCAATTCGACATAAATTCAAATTATATTTCAAATGGCTATAATTTATTTGAAATGAAAAGCTTCGGCTATCGCAAACAGGACAATCAATTTGTTTATCCCGATGACGTTGGCATTGATTATTTTGAACTATCTGCCCGCACAGTTCCGTTCGCAAAACAAGGCAGCTCTTCCTTTACTATTGAAAAGCAAAGCAATAATTTTAAATTGAACGTATCTGGTTTTTCAAATCAAAAAATATTTGCGATTGACACACTTAACCGAAGAATTTCAATATTAGATAAAATGCAAAGCGGCACTACTCTTTCAATCGTAAGTAAAAGCGGCGAAAAAGCATTTTCTTCAATTTCAGTAAACGACAGCTTAGATTATACTGGTGGTGCAGGCGGTATTCATATTGGAACAGCAAAAGCAAGCGATTACTCAAGCATTGAATTTTTCAATAGTTCAGATTTTGGCAAAGCAGAGAACTTTCTAAATTCCCTCCCGAATGGAACTGTAATTGCTGTTTCTGTTAATTCTCAATCAATAACAAATAGCTTTAAAGACATTTTGGTTAATCTGGGCAGCAAACTTATTTCCCAATTCCAAAATGGAGATGCTTTTTCCTTTGCCTGCATTAAAGGTGAAAAGGAAAATGTTTTTGAAAATTTGGAAAACTATATTTCTGGTTTGTATGAATTTATTAGGCATAGCGGAGGAAAATCAAATCAATTTGAAAAGATATTTGAAGCAAATAAAGATTACGTTTTGCAAATAAATGATTTTAATTCCGTTGAAAAAGCAAAAATTTATAAAGTCAATGAAAGCAATTTAAAAAATACTGAAATTAATCCGGAATTATTAATTATTACTCACGCGAAATTTACAGAATTTGCAAATAATTATGCAAATTTTAGGTCTGAAAGAAATTCATTAAGTTTTGATATTATTCAAATCGAAGATATTTATAAGGAATTTAATTTTGGTAAAAAATCGCCCCACGCAATAAAAGATTATCTGAAATGGTGCTACCAAAATAAACTAACAGCTCCCAAGTATGTTGTGTTTATAGGAGGAGCAAGTTGGGATGCCCGCTTTATTCTGCCTACTTCTTTTAAACACGACTATATTCCAAGCTACGGCAAGCCGGTAAGCGACTACTGGTATGCCCTTCTCGAAGGTGATGACTTTGTCCCGGAATTGATTGTTGGGCGAATACCAGTGCAATCCGATGAACAAGCTAATATTTATTTTGTGAAGTTAAAAGAATATGAGAATGTTAAACATTCGCCCTGGCAAAAGGAATATTTGTTGCTTTCTGGTGGCTCAACTGCTTTTGAAAGGGCAAGTTTTTTAACAATTATTTTAAACATAGCACAAACGCTAAAAAACTCAAATTTATGTGCTGACACTACTATAATAAACAAAAAAGTCGAATCCGCAGTTGCTGAAAATGAAGCTGGCGAAATAATCCGTAATGTTAATGCCGGAAAACTATGGACATTTTTCTTCGGACACGGCTCTGCAACTCTTTTAGATTTAGATGGCTGGCAGGCAGAACGCTTGAACAACGCTGGACGCTATGGAATATTTTCATCATTTTCATGCAATACCGGTGCTTTCGCTGAACCGAATGTAATTTCGAGAAATGAAGATTATTTATTTACTGCAAATCGGGGATTTATTGGTGCGAGCAGTGCAACTGGAGTTGGCTTCGTTGATGTCCAGTCGGAATTGCTTCGAAAGACAATTGAAGCATATCTCGCTGGCGGAATTAGCTCCTATATTGAATTGCTCAATAAAGCAAAAGTGCAGCTAACAAGAAATGTGCAGGAAATAAATACAATACTGCAATATAACTTCATCGGCGACCCTTTGCTATCATTAAAAATTAATGACAAACCAAATCTGTATTTCGTTGAAAACAGTATAGAAGTAACAAATATTAGGAATGAAAAAATCATAGTGGAAAGCGATTCTGTTGTGCAAATCACTGGGCTGGTTTATAATCAGGGCAGACGATATGACGAAAAAGTTGAATTCCTTTTGGTGAGGGAATATAATGGAATGCTTGATACTTTATTTATGGAATTTCCTTCATTTTGCCAATCAGACGCTTTCACTTGCTTTTTAAATATTGCAAATATGCCCGGCGTTCATAAGTTTTGGATTATAATTGACCCTGAAAATAAGACGCAATCGGAAGATACAACAAATAAGACTTATGCCGGCTCATTTGAAGTATTAAATACTGGCTTGCTTCCGCTCGACCCACTTGATTTATGGAATCTTTCTTCAAATAAGCCGGAATTTAGGTTTATTAATCCTATTGGAAATGATACTTCATTTTCTTATTCATTCAAAATTTGGGATAATCCAGATACGAGCTCAATTCCCTTTTACATAAGTCAAACCGATGAAGTCAGTTTATATGAAAATTATATTGACTGGGAGCCAAATTTAGCTTTAATTCAAAATACTCAATACTGGCTGGAAGGAAAATCAATTCTGAAAAGTGAAGAAAATCAAAGCAAAACAAATTCACTCTTTCTTTCATTTACAGCAACTAATAGCGTCATTGATACAATAGCCCAGTGGCAGATTTTCGGACGGAACCAGTTAGAGCAAGGAACTTTTAACGACTTATGCTTTTCAAAAATAAATGAAAAAGACGTTTTGATAATTGATTCTGTTTTAGTTCCATACAAAATTGCTGGGGCTGCCCTTCAATCAAAACGCTTTTCAGATATAAACGTTGACGGAACAATTTATATTACCACCCCCCCTACTCACCGCGGCTTCAATGTGCTGGTTTTGTCTCCCGATGATTTTTCAGCAAAAAGATTAAGAGTATTCGATACCTGGAGCGATAGTTCTGATTTAGGAAGTGATTCTACCAGTATAAAATTTGTGGAGTTTCTAAGGGATTCAGTTGAATTTGGAGATTATTTGCTTTTAACTACTTGCGACGAATCCTCACGGCTTTTAAATTATCATAAGAAACTGAATACTTCTGGTTCAATGGATACTTTAAGAACTGTTTTAAAAGAATATGGCTCCGCTCTTATTGATTCTCTTGAATTAAGTTCTACTTTTACTATGGTCGCAAGACGTGGATTTCCAGAACTGACAAAAGAGCTTTGGAGCGGAAAAGGTGATACCTGCATTATTCAGGGAAATTTTATTAAATATCTGAAAAATGGAAATTACATTACTCCGAAAGTAGGACCAGCCCAAAAATGGTTCAGCATAAATAATTTGCTTAAAACAGAATTTGATAGCGTAATAATTGAAATAGTTGGACTGAATAAAAATATGTTTCCTGTAATTTTAAAAACAGTTGAATTTAGTGAAATTATTGATTTGTCTGATATTTCGGCGAATGAGTATCCTTATTTACGTTTTAATATTTATTTAAAAAGAAAAGAAAGCACTGACAATCCAGCTTTTGGTGGCTTAAATTGTAATTTTGTTCCAAGTCCGGAACTTGCAATAATCAAATCCCAAACTAATTTTTCTGAAAAAAATGTTTTGAGAGCAGATGATATTTCAATTACATATAAAGTTGAAAATATTGCAAAGCGAGGAAATGCAAATATTTCTAAATCTTTATTAACTAATACCACAACGGAATTAAAGAATATTAATCTGGAGGCAGAAATTCCATTTATTTCAAGAAATGACAACGATGAAATGCAGTTTCAATTTGATACCGAGCAGCTTAATGGAAATGTAAGTGCTTTATTTGAAATTGACTTAAAAAATGAGTTAAATGAACTTTATAGTTTTAATAATATTACTTTAGACAATTATAACGTTTATGAAGACACAATAAAGCCGCAAATAAAGCTATTTCTCGACGATGTGGAAATCGAAGATGGTGCTTATGTTGCAGTAAGACCACATTTTAAAGTTGAACTCCACGATAATTCAAGATTAGCTGTAGAAAGTGATGAAAGCTTAAAAGTAAGAATAAACAGCAGAATTCAGTTAGCGGATAACACTGAAGATTATGAATTTTTAAGTAAAGGCAAGGAAACACCAATAAAAGCTATACTTAATTTCAAATCCGATTCATTGGACTGGGACGAAAATATTTTGACTGTTTATGCGACTGATGCAAGTGGAAACAGGGACACTTTGAGATTAAGCGTATTTTGTTCTTTAAATGGTTTTGTCAAAAATTTAAGCAATTATCCCAATCCAGCTACAAGTGCAACTACTATTACGTTTGATATTAAAGCACCGGGACAGGAAAACCGGGCAACTATTGATATTTATGATATTTTCGGAAGGAAAGTAAAGACAATTGAGCAAATTGCGAGTATTGGCAAAAATGAAGTGTTTTGGGATTGCAACGATGAAGAAGGAAATCAGGTTGCAACTGGAGTTTATAACTATTTACTAAGGATTAATGGTAATTCTTATTTCGAACCAACAAGTTCAAATTTACTGATTGTAAGGTAATGTAATTCTGAACCACACGATAAAGAAAGACAATAGATTAAATATATAAAACACTGCTAATAGCGTTATTCTGATGGATGTCAGAATCTATCTTAAAAATAGTATTTTTAGGTCATTAGTAGTTACAAACTAATGACGAATGACAAATAACTAAACTGAATTATTCATAAATTTAAGGAAAATTTTCAGTAGTAATTGATAATAAATGGTTTGCTAAAAATACTGTAAAAAACTACGTTTTTTCCGCTAATTTTTATTAAATTCTAATTTCGTTACTGAATCTATTCATCAGATGACTGGGAAGTCATCTGATGAATTATTCAGGCTAGTGTAATAATTTATTGAAAACCTAATAAACATTTCTTGTCATTCCGAAACG
>CAZCLJ010000094.1:5479-14709 GCA_964499465.1 uncultured Hyphomicrobiales bacterium | reverse complement strand
GGAGGGGCAGGGGAGGTGTATCTTTTTTCTTTTTACCGCTTTTCTACATTTTAAATTAATTTTTTATTACACACGCTAAATATAACAAGGAAAGTTCAGACAATAATGATAAAATACAGAACAACCCACCACTATTCATATTTGGAACGAATATTTTTTTTAAAATAATTCGATTTATTTCACCCCACCACTAGGGATTAAATTATTGTAGCGTAAAATATAATCCCTGTCGGGATAAGTGCAGTCAAGGTTTATTCTTGTTACAAATATATAATTCCTACGGAATAATTTTCTAAAACACTAACCTTTTTTTAAGTCCTTTTATAGGAACTAATATTTGTGTATAATCGTTAGAGTACAACTTGGGAAAGAGTGTGATACAAATTTTTTTCAATATTTCAAGTAAATTATTTAATATCAACTATTAATGAAAACTAGTATTGAATTTATGAATCATAGAGGTTATTTCTTCTAAGGAATTTTTAATATTTAAGATTTTTCTATTCTAAAGTTTTTTCCTTTTTTGTCGAAATTGATTTTAGCTTACTACAACTACTTCGCTTAAGTTAATAACTTAGGGTAATAATGCTATGTAAAAATAAATTATTGGGGTTAATATGAAAAAATATTACAAAATAAGTTTGCTTATCGTAATTGGAGTCTTGCTTTTTCAGACATTGAAAAGCCAGCAAACGTTGCTAAACTCTTTAAATAATTCAATTGAATTTATTGAAAATAAGGGGCAGGTAACCAATGAAAGAGGAAATGTTATTGATGATATTCTTTATGTATCAAAGAATACTGAATATCCTTTCTATCTACGCCAAAATGGAATAAGTTTCATTTTATCTAAAACAGAAGTAGATGCAAAAGAATCTAAATATAGAATGGACTTAGACTTTGAAGGAATAAACCGAAATCTTAAAATTATTCCAAAGCAAAAGTTAAGCCATTACTATAATTACTTTAAAAATTCCAATAAAGATGGAATTACGAAAGTAGCTGCATATAAAGAAGTTGCTATTGAAAATATTTATGATGGAGTAGATTTCGTCATTTATGAAAATATAAATAAGCAACTTGAATATGATTTCATCGTTAAACCCAATAGCGACATAAAAAATATTAAGTTTGAATTAAAAACTGATGATAAATTAGAAGTAACGAGTGATGGTAAGTTACTTATTATGAACGAATTTGGAAATATAGAAAAATTGATTCCATATTCTTATCAGGTCATTAATGGAGAAAAAGTAAAAATTAATTCAAGTTATAAGATTCAGGGAAATAAAATAAGTTTTGAAGTAGGAAATTATGATAAATCTGCCCCACTAATTATTGACCCAATACTATTATCCTGGGGAACTTACTACGGTGGCACGCTAAATGATGCTGCTGCTGACGTAGGGGTTGATACTAATAATAATATTTATGTTACAGGAAAAACACGAAGTACATCATACATTGCAACATCTGGAGCATACCAGACAAGTTTAGCTGGCGGCTGGGATTATGATTGTTTTATTGCCAAATTCAATGCTTCTGGAAGTTTGCTTTGGGCAACTTATTTTGGTGGTGATAGTTTTGACGAAGCAAAAAAAATTGCTGTTCAATCTGATGGAAATTTCTTTATCACTGGTATTACTCACGGCAATTTTGAAAACGTATTTGCAACTCCCGGCACTCATCAGCAATTTAACAATGGAGCAATAAATCCTATAAATCCGGGATATGATGCATTTTTAACGAAATTCAATACAGAAGGGCAGCGTGTTTGGTCAACCTATTACGGTGGTACTGGCTATGATTTTGGCAATTCGATTGCATTAGATGGAAATGGTAATATTTATTTTGGTGGCTTAACTCAAAGCACTCAAAATATTGCCAGTGCTGGTGCATTTAAAACTGCTTTCTCCGGAAATAATGATGTCTTCTTTGCTAAAATGAATGAACAAGGGCAACGCATTTGGGGAACATACTATGGAAGTGGTGGAAATGACAGCTTAGGTGGTATTGTCTTTAATAACAATATGATATATTTAGCAGGAGGAACAAGCAGTTCAAGCGGTATTGCTACCTGGGGCTGCTGGCTGTATAATTTTCAGGGAGTTATGGATATTTTCCTTGCTAAATTTAATCCGGACTGCCAGCAAATGTGGTCAACCTATTATGGTGGCTCTTCTTACGATATGGCTAACGATATTAAGTTCTTAAGTTCCGGCGAAATAATTATTGCCGGCGCTACTGAAAGCAGTTCTAACATTGCAAGTTCAGGTAGTTCCCAAGGTGCTTTAGCCGGTGGACGCGATGGATTTTTAGCCCGATTTAATCAGGAAGGAAACCGCATCTGGGCATCCTACCTCGGTGGCACCGCAAACGATGTAATAAATAGAATTGCTATTGATAATAACAATGGATTTGCTGTTACTGGCGAAACATTCAGCAATTCCGCCTTTGCTACTACTAACTCGCATCAGACTACAAACGCAGGTGGTAGCGATGCTTTTATTACTCACTATACTGTTCAGGGAGTTAAAGATTGGGGCTCTTTTTATGGTGGCTCAAATAATGAAATTGGTTTAGGTATTGCTTTTGATAATACTCAAAATTACGTAGTTGTTGGTTCGACTTTAAGCACAAATCAAATAGCTACTAATAGTTCATATCAAACTATAAACAGAGGTATTGGTGATGCTTTTGTTTCTAAATTCAATTTGTCATATTCAAATACAATAACTACAACTCAATTTTCCGGTTCTTACTGCTCAGGCGCAAGTTTCAATGTAAGCTATTCCGTTAATGAGCCATTCTTTGCAGGAAATGTATTTACAGCTCAACTTTCTGATTCTTCAGGCGATTTTTCAAATCCTGTAAATATTGGAACTTTAAGCAGCTTAACTTCCGGAACTATAAACGTAACGATACCACTAAATACAATTTCAGGAACAAATTATCGCATTAGAGTAATTGCTTCGAATCCTTACACAATTGGAGGAGACAACGGAAATAACCTTTCAATTCAGCAAAAGCCAGTGCCGGTAATTACTGGTGATACTCTAGTGCGTTGTTCAAAAGTATATACCTACTATGGTAATAAAGATGTTAATTATTCTTATCAATGGAGCGTAACAAGTGGTTTCATTCAGGGAAGTTCTGCTTACGATAGCGTAAAAGTTGTGTGGAATTGCGTTTCAAATGGAACAATAAAACTGGTGATTAATAATCTTGCTGCCTGCTCTGATAGCACTTCTTTAGCAATTACAATTACAAATGTTTCTGCTCCGGATATCTATGGAAATTCAGCTGTATTTAAAAATTCAACAAATAACTATTATACCGATTCAACTGAGCAATATAATTTTATTTGGTCTGCTGTTGGTGGAAATATAGTTGGTCCCAATAATTTAAAGAATGTTTCAGTTCAATGGGGAAATATAGGAACAGGAATTTTGAAATTGAATAGGTCGAATAATCTGGGATTATCTGATTCTGCACTTTTTAACGTAAGAATATCTGATTTTGCTTTTCAATTTCCAATAAATCCGAATGATAAATTAACTCTTTGCAGTGAAAACGAAATTACCTGGTCTCCTTCCAATTTGGATTCTCTAATTTTCAGCTATTCAATTGATAACGGCTTGACATTTATCTATGTGGCTAAAGTATATGCAGGAGATGGCTCTTACCTTTGGAGTGTTCCTAATTTCGGTGCTGTAAATTCTATTCTTTTAAAAATGGCTGACAAACAAAAACCAAATGAATTTTATAAAACTCAAAGTGTCGGTTTAAATCAACCAAATGTTACAATAATAAAACCGGTTGCCAATGAATACATTAAGGCAGGTTCCGATTATACTATTAAATGGAATGCTCAAAATTGCGACTCTGTCGAGATTTGGTACAGACCAGATTCAAATACTCCTTGGACTTATTTATCAAAATTAGCTGCAGTTGATACTGTTTACGAATGGACTGTGCCAAATATAACTACAAATACATATCAATTAAAATTAAGCGTATCGAATGATTGCTATACTGCAATAAGCAACGAATTTAGAGTTACATCGAAATTTGTTGAAATGCTTTTTCCTGTTGGTGGAGAACAATTTGGACTTTGCCGTTTCCCATATACACTGGAATTTGCAACTAATTCAGTTTCTACTGTGAATATCCTTATTAAAAATGTAGATTCTACAAATTGGGTAACCATTGCACAAAATATTGCTGCCGGAACAGGCACATTTCAATGGAACTGGGCAGTTCCTCCTGAAGTAGGATTTTATTTAATAAAAATAGAAGATGCAAACGAGCCGGAATTTTTCAGCATTAGTGAAGAAAGCTTTGAAATAACTGACGCCTGTGTGAATTTGACTTCTCCAAATGGAGGAGAAATATGGGAAGTCGGCACACTTCAAAATATTACATGGCAATGTACCGCAACATCTTTTGTAACTCTTGAATACTCTATTGACAATATTAACTGGTTCTTGATTAAAGATTCAGTTCCGGCTGTTCCTTCAAGCTATTCATGGATTGTTCCTTCTAATCCAAGCGAAAACGTAAGAGTTAGAGTGAGCGTATCGGGTAAACCAAATATCAATGATGTTTCAGATGCAGCGTTTAACGTATATGGTATTAAAGTAAACTTTCCTAATGGCAATGAATCATTTTTAATTGGTTCTCAAACAAATATTACTTGGAACAGTGCAGGAGTTAATAACGTAAAAATCCAGTTTTCAACAGATAATGGAACAAACTGGTCAATGCTTACGTCAAGCTATCCGGCTAATTCCAAATCTTATGGCTGGACAATTCCAAATACTCCATCTAATCAATGTCTTATAAAGATTACTGATGTCTTGAAATCAAGTTTGACTGACCAAAGCGATACTACATTTAAAATTTCCGGCGTGGTTGTTCTGTCTCCTGTTGGAGGTGAAAGACTTCTTGTTGCAACTACCCATCAAATCAAATGGAACAGTCAGCAAGTCAGCGATGTGAAAATTCAGTATTCTACTAATGCAGGACAAAACTGGATTACCATAATTTCAAGCACTCCTTCTGCAGCTGGCTCTTACGACTGGCTCGTTCCAAAAACAGTTTCATATCAGTGTAAAATAAAAATAAGCGACGCCAATGATTCTACTAATTATGATATAAGCCCTAATGTGTTTAGAATCACTGGTAATGGCATTATTTTAAATTACCCAGAAGGAAAGGAAATATTTTTAGTTAATCAAAATGTTGAAATCAAATGGAATAGCATAAATATTCTAAACGTAAAAATAGAATACTCAACAAACGCTGGAATCAACTGGAATACAATCATTTCCAATTTGCCAGCAGAAGAGTATTCATATATGTGGACAGTTCCAAATACTCCTTCAACAGAAGGAATAATCAGAATTACTGACGTCGATAATTCTTCGATTACTGATGAAAATATGTATTATTTCAGAATTAAAGGAGATATTTATCCACCGCCAAGCACATGGTATTTTACTGATGAAACCGGCTACAACTCAATTATTTTAGTTCCAGATTCTTGTTATATTGATATTGCCGGGCGTGAAATAATGATTGGTGATGCAATTGGAGCATTTTTCCCATCTGGAACTGATATGATTTGTGCCGGATATGGAATTTGGGATGTCGAAAATCTTACAATCACTGTTTGGGGCGACAATCCACGTTCTGCTGTAAAAGATGGTTTCAACTTAACTGAAAAATATACTTTAAGGGTATGGGACGGACAGGAAGGCAACGAACATCCGGCAGATGTAGTTTTCAGCGCTCCACCAATTGGCAGCACTGGTCCTGCTGACGAATACCATCACGATAACATTAGCATAATTGGGGATATTCGTTCTTCTGCTTATTTGCGTGCTTCAATGAAAGGCGGGGCATATCGTATGTATTCATCTAATTTAAAGCCGGTTTCTATGTCGATTGTTGATATTTTGTCAGATGTTGCCAATAATCTTGATATTGTTAAAGATGATGAAGCAAATGTATATTTACCAAATCCTTATACAAACACAATCGGTGAATGGAACATTAAAAAGGGTTACCAAATGAATATGCTTGCTGATGATTCACTAATTATACGCGGCTACAGAGTGATTCCTAATGAATATGAGCGCGAGCTTGATGCCTTGAACTGGTATATTATTTCTTATTTACCTTATGGACAAATGTTTATTGAAGAAGCTCTTCAGTCAATTAGCGAAAATATTCTTGTTGTGAAAAATTCAGATGGAAAGGTCTATTATCCTCAATTTGGAATAAACAAAATTGAAGTAATGAATCCGGGTGAAGGTTATAAAGTAATCGTGAAAGCGCTGGATACTTTGCTATATCCTTCTGGTCCGCTTATTATTGCTCCAAACAAAATAGTAGATGAAAATCCGATTAGTGCAGTAAAAACAAATTCACCAAAATATGCTCCGCTTTACCAGTTTACTGACAACAACGCTGTATTAATTATCGAATCTACTGAATTAAAAGATGGTGATGAAATTGCAGTTCTAAATTCACATAACCAAATTGTAGGTGCCGATGTTTTCGAAAATGGAAAGGCAGCTGTTACGATTTGGGGTGATGATAAATCTACTAAATCTGTTATTGAAGGTGCAAAAGAAACTGAAGTGCTAAAACTTATTTTGTGGAATATTGAAGATAATAAGGAGTATTCACTTAAATCGAATAATATAGTGGATTTAATTGCTTCAAAGCCGATTGAAAGCATAACATTTTATCAAGATGCTCTTATTCTCGCTCAAGTAAGTATTGACGGTATTTTATCAGTTTCTGATATATCAAAAGACGAATTGCAGCTTTATAATCAGCCAAATCCATTTAACGAAAGCACTGACATTATTTTCTATATGGAAAATGATGGTAATTCAATTATTGAAATATATAATGAAATGGGAATTAAGGTAGCAACTGCTTTCGATGGTTTTGCAAAAGCAGGAATGAATAAAATTACTTTTAATTCCAATGATTTATCGAACGGGATTTATTTCTGTAAAATGAAAACCTCTACAAATCAATTAGTTCATAAATTGGTGATTATTAAATAGAAGAGATGTTCAGAACTCAATAAAAAAGATTATAAACAAAATAGCAAATAAATAACTCCCAAATAAATTTGGGAGTTATTTTTATAATTAGAGTAACTCAATATTTTATTATGGAGATTAAAAGTGAAATTATTCTTTACTATGCAAACCACATAACTCCTTTATTTTCATTATAGGGGACAGGAGTTTTGAGATTAAAAAAATTTCTTTAACTACTAAAACATATTGAATAATCATTTTTTTCCTTAAATTTGCATAAGTATTATTAAACATTGAAAAGATATGAACCAATTAATACTCGGCGATAACCTTGAAATAATGAGAAAGATGGAACCCGATTCCATTGATTTGATTTATCTTGACCCACCTTTCTTTTCAAACAGAAATTATGAAGTAATTTGGGGTGATAAAGGTGAAATAAGGAGTTTTGAAGACAGGTGGAGCGGAGGTATTGACCATTACATTGCCTGGCTTTATGAAAGAGTAGTAGAAATGCACCGGCTTTTAAAACCAACTGGGAGCATATTTTTACATTGCGACTGGCACGCCGATGCTTATATTAGAGTTTATATTTTAGATAAAATTTTTGGTGAAAGCAATTTTAGAAATGAAATTATATGGTGTTATAACGGTCCCTCAAATTTGAAAGTATCATTTCCAAACAAGCACGATACCATTTACAGATATTCAAAGTCAAATTCTTTTACTTTTAATAAAGATGAAATCCTAATTCCTTATAGTGAAGAAACCTTAAAACGAAGAACATATAGCGAGACAAAGAAAAAAGGAATAAAATTTCAAGGGAAAGAATATGAAGAGTATTTAAAAGGAATGGTGCCTTTTGATTGGTGGAACGACATTCCTTCTGGGGGACAAATGTCGAGAAATGAAAGAATCGGATACCCCACCCAAAAACCAGAAAAATTATTAGATAGAATTATTTTAGCTTCTTCTAATAAAGGCGATACTATTCTTGACCCATTTCTCGGTGGTGGCACTACTGTTGTTGTAGCCGACAAACTCAACAGGAATTGGATTGGAATAGACCAATCAGTTCAAGCTGTAAAGGTTTCTGAATTGAGACTGAATAAACAGCAAAATATGTTTTCCAAGCCATTTTCTGTTCAACTCCATAAATACGATTATGATAAGCTATACAATCAAAATCCTTTTGAATTTGAAAAGTGGGTCGTTGAAATGTTTGGAGCTGTTCCGAATATCAAGCAGAGAAGCGATGGCGGTTTTGATGGTAAAACAAGAGACGGAGTTCCTATTCAGGTGAAGCAATCCGAAGCTATTGGGAAAAATGTCGTAAAGAACTTTTATTCATCTTGCGTAATCAATGAAAAGCAAATCACAGAAAGGCAAAAATCAAAAGAAGAGCCAATTGGCTATATTATCGCTTTTAGCTTTGGAACTGGTGCAGTTCAAGAAGTTGCCAAGCTGAAAAATCAGGAAAATGTAATAATCAAATTAGTAAAAGTGGAAGAAATTGTTCCTATTGCGAAGAAGCCCAAATTATCAGTGAAGTTTGAAGATAAAGGTGCAGATGCAAAGGGTTTGAGAGATATTGAATTTTTTGCAGAAGCAGAAAGTGATTCTGGAATTGAGTTCTTTGCATTTGATTTCGATTATGATGAAGAAACAAGCATATTTTCTGCTGAGAAAATGCTAAACAAAGACGGAATTTCAGCTAATAAATTTAAAGCCGGTCATCACACTGTTGCAGTAAAAGTAGTGAACAACGAGGGCTTGGAAGCACTCGAAGTAATAAAATTGAACATAAACGGCGGAGTAAAGAGGGAGGAGTGAAAGGGGTGAATAATTTACTTTTTTTATTCTTCCCACTCCTTCCCAAAGTTGCACTTGGGAAGGTTATTTTCATTAAAGATATACTTTTTCTTAATTCATAAAGTAAAATAAAGCAAAGCTTAAAAGAAATCTCCCTTCCCAAGTGCAAATGGAAAGGAGAAGTAATCTTTCTTATTCTTTCACTAAACTCTTGAACTCTTTCGATGAACTCTTGAACTCTTTCGATGAACTCTTGAACTCTTTCGATGAGCTTTTGAACTCTTTCGATGAACTTTTGAACTCTTTCGATGAGCTTTTGAACTCTTTCGATGAACTTTTGAACTCTTTCGATGA
>CAZCLJ010000094.1:0-5379 GCA_964499465.1 uncultured Hyphomicrobiales bacterium | reverse complement strand
TCGATGAACTTTTGAACTCTTTCGATGAACTTTTGAACTCTTTCGATGAACTTTTGAACTCTTTCGATGAACTTTTAAACTCTTTCGATGAACTTTTGAACTCTTTCGATGAGCTTTTGATATAATTCATATCCTCTACGAAACAGATTTAAAGCTAATTTAAGAAATTCAAAAGAAATTTTATTAAATAATTATCATTTTTTAAAGTATATGAAAGTTCATTTAAAAAGAACATTTTGATATTGAAAAAATACAACTATATAAAAATCAATTCTAAATTAATAATGAAATAATACAAAAGCAAAAAGAAACTATATTTTTTTCATAGATGAACTCCACCTGCGAGGTGGAGTTCATCTTTTTCGTATAGATGTGCAACAACTTCGAGGTGTGGCAAATCTTTTTCGTTTTACATATTTTATAGAACAAAATGAAGATTTCTTTTTTGTCTTTGAACTGTGATTTTTGTGATTAATATGATTAAGATGACGAGGATAGGAAAACATCTCTTAAGTCATACTATCATTGGGAAATGTTTGTATGTAAAGAAGAAGTTTTAAGAACAGCTTGCAGCCAGTATATATGAAAATTTTTTTTAAATAAGCTAATAAGGTTTTTCAGATTGGATTGCCAATTTTCTACTAACCTGAATAACTCACCTTGCGCATTCCCCTCTTGAGAGTGGCAGGGGTGTGTTCTTTTTCTTTTTTCCAACAATGCATCTGAGAACAAGAAGTAATCCTTTAAACAACGATTTATGTGGCTTATTCGATCAAAACGAATTTATTTATTATAATAAGAACCATACTAATTACAACTATCATACTTTAAAACAGAATTGAATGGTAATAAACAACCAAGAACACACCCCTCTCTCAAGAGAGGGGAATAAGACAAGTGGATTAAAAAAATGTATCAACACCACTCTTTTTCATTTCTCAAAAGAGAAATTGCGTAAGGTGAGCTGGATAATTCATCCGATGACTTCCCAGTCATCTGATGAATAGCAACAGTAACGATTTTAGAATTTAATAAAAAGTAAAGAAAAAACTTAGTTTTTTTAAAGAATTTTAAGCAAACCATTTATAATCAATAAATACTGAATATTATTTTTTAATTTATGAATAATACAGGTTAATTTTAACTTCAAGTTTATTTGATTTATTCCGATATATTATATAGAAATGTGAAAGATTTTAATAAATTGATTATTTATGATGAAAATAATGATTAATTTATTGAGGAGTTTAAAATGATGTCAAATAATTCAGTTTCTATGAGCAATATAGCTTCAAACGACCTTAATTCATCGAAATTCGTTACTGTTCGATTTGAAGAAATTAATATTAATATGAATGGTGCTTCTCTTAATTATCTTATTGGAAGACAAAGAAGAATGAACTCTACTGAAGTTATTTCTAAAGAAGCAACAAAACACAGTAAAGTAGAGCAAAATAGAGAGCGGGATAAATTAAAAAAGGAAATTGCCAAACAAATAGCAAAAGAAAGAAGAAAAGAAGAAATTAAAAGAGAAGAAATGGAAAAAAGTGAAGAGAAAAATGTAAAAAGAAGAGAATATTTTGAAGAAAACTCAGCAGAAAAAATAAAATTTGAAGAACCTGAAAAAAAAGAATATAAATCAACTATGGAAGTTAAAAAAGTAAGATTCGTTGAAAAAGATGGAAAATTATCTCCAATTGACCCCAATAAAAGTGAAATAACAAATAAAGATGTTAAAGATTACGACAAAGACGGTTATATAACAAGCGAAGAAAATCATAGTGAACAAAGTTATTTTATAAGCAACGAGCATCAGATAGATTTAAGCTACATAACTGATAGTTACTCAAGCTATGATGTAGTAATTTAGTTTTTATTATTCAAAAATTTAAGGAAAATTTTAAGTAGTAATTGAAAATAAATGGTTTGCTAAAAATACTGTAAAAAACTATGTTTTTCCGCTAATTTTTATTAAATTCTAATTCCGTTACTGAATCTATTCATCCGATGACTGGAAAGTCATCGGATGAATTATTCAGGTTAGTTTTTATTTCAATATTTACAGATTATTTCATATTTTTGTAAAAATAAAAAAAACAAAAAGGAATGAAATGTCTGTAAGAGTAAGATTTGCACCCTCCCCAACTGGTTACCTTCATATCGGTGGTTTAAGAACAGCACTATATAATTATTTGTTTGCCAAAAAAAATAATGGCACTTTCATTCTTCGTATTGAAGATACAGACAAAACCCGCTTCGTAGAAGGTGCTATTGAAAATTTAATAGATTCACTTAAATGGGCTGGCGTTGATTATGACGAAGGTCCCGGCAAAGATGGCGGATTTGGTCCCTATATCCAATCAGAACGACTTGATTTGTATAATCAATATGCAAAGAAATTAATCGAAAATGGTAATGCTTACTATGCTTTCGACACTTCGGAAGAAATAGAGCAAGCAAGACAAATCCAGCAAGACCAAAAAGCAGATTTCAAATATAACCGAAATCAAATGCGCAACCAAATCACTTTAGGAGATGAAGAAACCAATCGTTTATTAGAATCCGGTGCTTCTTTTGTTATTCGTTTAAAAGTGCCTGAAAATAAGTTAGTTAAATTTAAAGATATAATAAGAGGCGAGGTAATAGTCAATTCAAATGAAGTGGACGACCAGGTGCTTTTAAAATCCGATGGTTACCCAACTTATCATCTCGCAAACGTAGTAGATGATTATTTAATGCAGATTTCACACGTTATTCGTGGCGAAGAATGGCTTCCCTCAACTCCCAAACACGTTTTGCTTTATGAGGCATTCGGTTGGAATGCTCCATCTTTTGCTCATCTGCCTTTGCTACTCAACAAAGACAAATCAAAACTGAGCAAACGTCAGGGAAGTGTTGCAGTAGAAGATTTTCGCGACAAAGGATATTTGCGCGATGCTCTCGTTAACTTCGTTGCTCTTCTTGGCTGGAACCCAACGGCGGATAGAGAAATTTACACTATGAATGAACTTATTGAAAACTTTCATTTGGAAAAAGTAAATAAAGCCGGTGCAGTGTTCGATACTCAAAAGTTGGATTGGATGAATCAGCAGTATTTAAAAAATCTGCCGAACGAAACTTTGGCAATTTTACTTGCAAATGAATTAAAGGAAATTGGAACTGTCCTCTTCCCAATTTCTTATTTAGAAAAAGTTGTAAACCTTTTTAAAGAAAGAGTTACTTTTATTTCTGAAATATTTTTAAATGCTCCTTATATGTTCGATTCTCCAAAAGAATTTGAATTTGAGTATTTTAAAAAGCACTGGAAAGAAAACACAAAACCACTGATAGAGCTATTGGTTAAAAAGCTCGAAGGTATTGAAGATTTTTCACACACATACCTTCACGATAAAATTAATGAGTTTAATGAAGAAAATAACATTAAACTGAAGGAAATCATTCATCCGATTCGTCTTATGATTACAGGTAAGTCGAGTGGCGCCGGTATGTTTGAAACGATGGAAGCCCTTGGCAAAGATGTTTGTATAAAAAGAATGAATTACTTTCTTAATGAAAAAGTGAAAGAATATGAGAATATTAATAGCTGATGATAACGCAGAATACTGCAACACTATGGCAGATTTAGTCAGTTCTTTTGGGTATGAGCCATTTACAATTCAAAGCCCTGAAGAAGCAATGAGTTACCTTGACAAGTATCACAGACGCATTGGAATTGTGCTGCTTGATATAGAATTCGCACCGGTTTCAAATTTGACTGGTATAGATGTTTTAAGACATATAAAAATGAATTATCCTGAATTGCCGGTTATTATGATTTCCGGCAAAGGCACAATAGAACTCGCAGTGCAGGCAACTAAACTCGGTGCTATCAATTTTATTGAAAAAAGTATTTTAAGCAAAGACAAACTATTTGAAGTATTAAAAACCGCTGCTGAACAATTCGTAATTGAAGGAGACGTTAAAGAAATTCGTAATTTCCTTTCGAATAACGGCATAATCGGAAAAAGCAAAGTTATGCTTGACCTTGGCTTGAATATTATAAAATATGGCAGGACTGATTTAAATGTTTTAATTACCGGAGCAACAGGAACGGGGAAAAAATTAGTAGCGAAGGCATTGCACTCCGCCAGCCGCAGAGCAAAATCTCCTTTTATTCACTGCGATATTCCTAATATTCAGCGTGAACTTTTCCAAAGCGAACTATTCGGTCATATAAAAGGTGCTTTTTCCGGAGCTTTTGAAACAAAAAAAGGACTCTTCCATAGTTCAAATTCCGGCACTCTTTTCCTTGATGAAATTGGAGCTTTGTCACTTGGCTTACAGGCAAATTTGCTAATTCCGGTAGAAGAAAAGATTATCCGCAAAGTAGGTTCAATAGAAAGCGAAGTTATTGATGTCCGCTTCATTTCTGCGACAGACCGCGATTTACCTGCCGCTATCCGTGAATCTCAATTCCGCGAGCAGCTATACCATCGTTTAAGAGAATGTGAAATTCACCTACCTTCTTTGAATGAAAGACGCGAAGATATACCTGAAATAGTTCAGCACTACGTTGCTAAATTTAATGAAGATAATCATCAGGAAAAAGTGATTTCTCCATCGGCAATCGAATTTCTGCAAAAACAAAACTGGAACGGAAACGTTAGGCAGCTTATGAACCTAATCAGAGTAGTCCTGCAAATTGAACGTTCCGACTATATTGAAGTTTCTGAAATTGATAAAACTCTTTCAAGCTATACAAATCTGAATCCAACTGAATTTAAGCCGGAAGTGGTTTTAGATGGTGATACTTTGGAAGAATCTTTGGCTGCTGCTAACAAGGCAAAAATTGAAGCAACACTCGAAAAGACCAATGGAAACGTTAGTAAAGCTGCTGCGATGCTTAATGTTAGCCGGGAAACCCTTCATTTAAAAATAAGAAAATACAATATTCAAACTCAAATGTATAGAACAAAGAAGTAATTGTAAAATTACCTTTCAGTCATACAAGCAGCAAACTGTTCGTATGACTTTTATTCTTTCTTTCTCTTGTAATGCTATCAACTTGTTGATAGTATGACTGAAAAACTGTAATATCAGAGTTCCTGACCCTATAACGGAAATAAAGTATTTAGGAGAATTGCCTCGTAAATAGCACTTGCTTAAATTATCCATTAAAGTTGTCATTCCGAACCCCCTGATAAAGCAAGTGCTTTATTTAAATGGAGATTACATCATTTATCACAGTCATTCTGAACGAAGTGAAGAATTCAGAAAAATTTCTTTTAAACACTACTCTCTGGATTCTTCACTTCGTTCCTAATGAACCACTTTGGCTTTTATACCGCGTAAATATATGTATAGCTAATACTTATACAAGTCATACGATAAACAAGTTTA
>CAZCLJ010000093.1:0-14713 GCA_964499465.1 uncultured Hyphomicrobiales bacterium | reverse complement strand
GCGGGAGTAGCTCAGTCGGTAGAGCATCAGCCTTCCAAGCTGAGGGTCGCGGGTTCGAGTCTCGTCTCCCGCTCGAGTAAGAGAAACGCGGGAATAGCTCAGTCGGTAGAGCATCAGCTTCCCAAGCTGAGGGTCGCGGGTTCGAGTCTCGTTTCCCGCTCAGAAGCTGATGTAGCTCAGATGGTAGAGCACTTCCTTGGTAAGGAAGAGGTCACCGGTTCAATCCCGGTCATCAGCTCAGAGTGATATATACACGGGTGTAGCTCAATTGGCAGAGTGGCGGTCTCCAAAACCGTAGGCTGTGGGTTCGACTCCTACCACCCGTGCATTTTTTTATTATTTTATTGATAGAAAATGATTGCTAAAATTAAAGAATTCGTAGGTGAAGTTTCAAAGGAAATGAAAAAAGTTTCCTGGCCTACAAGAGCCCAACTTAAAGAATCAACTACTATAGTTGTTATTACAACTTTGATTTTTACTGTTTTTATTTATATAATTGACTGGATTATGAATCTTACAATTGACGTCATCTTTTAATGTTTACAGATGATACCATATTGCAAGAACCAACAGAGTTGAAATGGTATGCTCTAAGAACTTTTACCGGTCACGAGCAGAAAGTTAAATTATCTATTGAAGCTGAAATAAGACGATTAAAACTTCAGGATAGAATCAAAGAGATTATTATACCTCAGGAAACTGTCTTTGAAGTTAGACAGGGCAAAAGAAAAACAAGAGTAAAAAACTTTTTGCCCGGATACATAATTGTAAAATTAGTTTTAGATAAGAAAATTAAGGATATTATTGTAAATATTCCCTCTGTTGTTAGTTTTGTTGGAACAAAAACAGAACCGGTGCCACTTCAACCACACGAAATAGAAAAAATTATCGATCGTGTAGAAGAAAGAAAAAGTATCGAAACTATTGAAACCAGCTTTTCTGTTGGTGACCCTGTCAAAATTATTGATGGTCCATTCAATACTTTCAGTGGAACAGTTAAAGAAATAAACAATGAAAAACAAAAGTTAAAAGTCGAAGTAGGAATACTTGGAAGAAAGACTCCTGTTGAGTTAGATTTTAGTCAAATAGAAGTAGAAAATCACTAATATTATTTAATTATACATAGATTTAAGCAATGGCAAAAAAAGTATTAGGTCAATTTAAATTGCAATTAAACGCTGGTGAAGCTACAATGTCCCCACCAGTAGGTCCGGCATTTGGTCAACGCAGTTTAAATGGTATGGAGTTTGTTAAGCAATTTAATGCTAAAACAGCTAAACAAAAAGGAACAATAGTACCAATTCTTGTTACTTTTTATAGCGACAAAAGTTTTACTTTCGAGGTAAAATCACCTCCAGCAGCAGTATTGCTTGCAAAAGCAGCAGGAATACCCAAAGGTTCGGCAGAACCACATAAAACCAAAGTTGGTAAAGTTACTGTTCAGCAATGTGAAGAAATAGCACAAATCAAAATGCAGGATTTAAATTGCGATACTGTTGAAAGTGCTGTTTCAATGATAAAAGGAACTGCTCGTAGTATGGGTGTATTAGTTGAATAATTCCATATAGTAATTTGGGCGATTAGTTGATAATTCCATATAGTAATATGGGCATTTTAGTTGAATAATTCCATTAATATAAAATATATAGTGCTATGAAAAAGCGTGGTAAAAGATATAATTCATTAGTAAAAACCTATAATCAAAAACAGGTCTATGCTTACCCGGAAGCAGTAAACATTGTAAAGAAAAATGCAAAAGCAAAATTTGACGAATCTTTCGATGTTGCTATGAAACTTGGAGTGGACCCAAGGAAAGCCGACCAGTTAGTTCGTGGAACTGTTAGCTTACCAAATGGAATCGGTAAAAAAGTAAGAGTTCTTGTAATTGCAAAAGATGCTAAAGAAAAAGAAGCTCTTGATGCAGGCGCAGATTACGCTGGTTTCGAAGAATACCTTGAAAAAATTAAATCTGGCTGGACTGATGTTGATGTAATAATCTCAACTCCAGATGTTATGGGCGAAGTAGGTAAACTTGGTAAGATTTTAGGTCCACGTGGCTTAATGCCTAATCCAAAAAGTGGAACCGTTACTTTTGATGTTGCAAAAGCAGTAAGCGAAGTAAAAGCTGGTAAAATCGAATATAGAGTTGATAAAACCGGTAATATTCATGCATCGGTTGGAAAATGCTCTTTCCCAGCTGAAAAATTAGTAGAAAACATCAATACTTTTTACAATAGCATTTTGAAAGCAAAACCACAGACAGCAAAGGGTAGATATGTAAAGAGCATAAATTTTAGCTCTACTATGGGCCCCGGCGTTCCTGTAAATGAGCTTTCTTTCCAAACAAAAGAATAGTTAATTTGATTACGCACTCTTTTTTATGATATTGCTTCTATATCTTTCCGATATTATATCATAAAAAGAATAATTATAAATTGTAAGGTAAAATGATTACAAAAGACAAAAAGAAAGAAATTGTTGCTGAACTTATTGAAAAATTTAAGAATGCAAACGCTTACTATTTTGTTGATTTCCAAAAAATGACTGTTGCTGAAATTACAAAATTAAGGGGTTTACTCAGAACATCTGAAGTAGAGTTAAAAGTAGCAAAAAATACCCTAATTGAAATCGCTTTAGAAAATATTGGAAAATCAGACAAAGTACCGGGCGATGTTTTTAAAGGACAAACTGCAATACTTTTTGGCAGTAAAGATGTTCTTGCACCTGCAAAGGTAATAAAAGAGCAATTCGATAAGTTTGCAAAACCGACTTTCAAAGCAGCAGTTGTTGAAGATGAATATTTCGATAGTTCAATGCTTAAACAACTTGCTACTTTACCAACAAAAGCAGAGAATATAGCTTCTATACTTGGTAGCTTAGATTCTCCAATATCTGGTATTGTCGGTTCAATTAATGCAGTAATGCGCGATTTGGCTTCAGTTATCGAAGAAGTTGCTAAGAATAAAGCAGCTTAATTATATCAAAAAATATTTATCAAGGAGAATATATAATGTCAGCTATAGTTGAAGAATTAGTTGAGAAAATTTCTAATTTAACCCTTCTCGAAGCATCAGAATTAAAGAAGGCATTAGAAGAAAAATTCGGTGTTACAGCCGCAGCCCCAATGATGATGGCTGGCGCAGCAGCACCTGCCGCAGCAGAAGCAAAAGAAGAAGAAAAGACTGAATTCGACGTTGAATTAACCGAAATCGGTGATAAAAAATTAAATGTTATTAAAGTTATTCGTGAACTTACTGGCTTAGGACTTAAAGAAGCAAAAGATTTAGTTGAAGGTGCCCCTAAAATTGTTAAAGAACAATGCTCAAAACAAGAAGCTGAAGATATGAAAAAGAAGATTGAAGAGCAAGGTGCCAAAGTTACATTAAAGTAATTTTATTTCATTTACTCTTATTCTTTTTGCTAATTTAGCTCCTGTTTGTTTGATGTTTTTCTGTTGTAAAGTATTTTTAATTCGATAGTTAGATACTAAATAGGATTTAGCAATTTAAAATGAATAAGAGTCAAAAACAAAAAAAAAATAAATCATACTTTTTTTACCAAAAACTCCAAGAAAAGGAGTAATAAATATTTGGTAATTTCAATGAACAATATAACTAGGATTTTTTGTTGAAGTTATAACTCAAGGGATAACTATGCAAAAAATCCTATTTTTTATTATAAAAGTCGAAAATAAATTATTGATATAAAAAAGGAGGTCAAGTGGAAAACATTAATATCAATGATGAGAAAATTTTAGAATCAACTGAGGATTTAGTTAGGTTAAGGGATAGAATTACATTTTCTAAGACAAAAGTAAAGAACAAATATCCAGACCTGCTTAACATCCAATTGAACGCTTATGAAGACTTTTTGCAGGAAGAAGCTTCTATTCATAATCGTGCCAATAAAGGATTAGAATTTGCTTTTAGAAATAATTTCCCAATTGAAGATGCTTCTTCAATTTATCAACTTGAATTCTTGGATTATTCACTCGAAAAACCCAAATACTCAGAAACCGAGTGCAGAGAACGCGAATTAACTTATTCTAAACCTCTCAAAGCACGTCTTCTTCTATCAAGTAAAGCTGATAAAGATTCTGAAGATTATCAGGATTCTGACGAACAGGTTGTATATCTTGGAAACATACCAGCAATGACACCACGTGGTACTTTTATTATTAATGGTGCTGAACGTGTTATTGTTACTCAATTACACCGCTCACCCGGCGTCTTTTTTGACGATACTTTGCATCCAAACGGAACTCGTATCTATACTGCAAGGATTATTCCTTTTCGCGGCTCCTGGGTAGAATTCATTACTGATATTCACGATGTAATTTATGCTTATATAGACAGGAAAAAGAAATTTCCTGTTACTACTCTTTTAAGGGCTTTAGGATTTTCTTCTGATGAACAGATTATGAACTTATTTGAACTTTCAGAAGATGTCGAACCAGACCAATTAAATGATGAACTCTTAGGTAGAAGAATCGCCTCCGATATCGTTGACCTCCAAACAGGTGAAATTATCGCCACCCGTGATATGATAATGACCGAAGAGTTACTTCAATTGCTTCAAAGTACTGAAATTTCATTATTAAAAGTTTTTAGCTATAAAGATGCATCTGACGAACCTCTTATTGCAAAAACTCTTACAAAAGATTTAACACGAAATCGCGAAGATGCTCTCGAAGCAATATACAAGCAATTACGTTCTACCGATGCTCCAGACCTCGAAACTGCCGAAGCATTAATTGAAAAGCTATTCTTTAATCCTAAAAGATATGACCTGGGGGTTGTAGGTAGATTCAGAATCAATCAAAAATTAAAACTTAATATAGACTCAGAAACAACAACGCTGACGATTGAGGATTTTGTTGCAATTCTAAAGCATTTAATTAAACTCCACGAGCAAAAGCAATCAGGAGATGATATCGACCATTTGGGGAACCGTCGCGTTCGCACTGTTGGAGAGCAGTTAACTGCTCAGTTCAATGTAGGTTTGGCTCGCATGGCTCGAACAATAAGGGAAAAACTCGGTATTCATGAAAATGAGAAATACCGCCCAAGTGATTTAGTCAATGCAAGAACAATAACTTCTGTTGTTAATCAGTTTTTCGGAACTAATCAGCTTTCTCAGTTTATGGACCAAACAAATCCACTTGCAGAACTGACTCATAAGAGAAGAACATCTGCTTTGGGTCCCGGCGGTTTAACCCGTGAAAGAGCTGGATTTGAAGTCCGAGACGTTCATTATACTCACTACGGACGTCTTTGCCCAATTGAAACTCCAGAAGGACCTAACATCGGTTTGATTTCATCACTTGCTATTCATGCCCGTGTTAATGAACTCGGTTTTATTGAAACTCCATACAGAAGAGTAGTTGACGGATATCTTACTGATGAAATTGTTTACTTAACTGCAGAAAAAGAAGACTTGTATAATATGATTCCTGCTTCAACAGAAATTGATGAAAAGGGAAAAATTCTTGGTGAAAAAGTTAAAGCAAGAAGTATGGGCGACTTTCCAGTTCTTCCTCCTAATGAAATTCACTTTATGGATATTTCAACAGACCATATAACCAGTGCAGCTACTTCTTTAATTCCTTTCCTTGAACACGACGATGCTAACCGTGCTTTGATGGGTTCAAATATGCAACGTCAAGCTGTTCCACTTCTACGTCCTAAAGCTCCTATTGTTGGTACAGGTATGGAAGCAAAAATTGCAAAAGATTCACGAACATTATTACTTGCTGAAAGTAATGGAGTTGTTGAATATGTTTGCTCAGAATATATTAGAATCAGATATGATAAAACAGAAGATGAAGAACAACAAATATTAAATTTTGATAACAAAAAAGTAATTACCTATCCATTATTAAAATTCTTTAGAACCAACCAGGATACCTGCGTCAATCAAAAGCCAATAGTAAGAGCCGGCGACAGAGTTATTAAGGGTATGCCAATCGCAGACGGTTCTTCTACTGAAAAGGGCGAACTTGCTCTCGGACAAAATGTAATGGTAGCATTTATGCCTTGGAGAGGTTATAACTTTGAAGATGCGATTATTATTTCAGAGCGACTTGTTGCTTATGATTACTTTACTTCTATTCACGTTGAAGAATTTACATTGCAGGTAAGAGATACAAAGAGAGGCGAAGAAGAATTTACCCGTGAAATACCAAATGTTAGTGATGATGCTACAAAAGAACTTGACGAAAACGGTGTTATTCGTGTGGGTGCTAAAGTAAGTGAAGGCGATATTCTAATTGGAAAAATTACTCCGAAAGGTGAAACTGACCCGACTCCTGAAGAAAAGTTATTACGTGCTATATTCGGTGATAAAGCAGGAGACGTCAAGGACGTTTCTCTTAAAGCTACTCCCGGACTCAAAGGCGTTGTAATTAATACAAAAATCTTTTCTCGAAAAGCAATCCCATCAGATAAAGATGCAAAACAAGATGAGAAAAAGCGTCAGAATCAGTTGTTAAGATTAGAAAACGAAGCTATTTCTAATTTAGATGCTGATTATGTTTCAAGATTGGCAAACCTGCTTGATGGACAAAAAATTCTTGGATTAAGTTTGCAAACTGGCACTGCTGTCTTTAGAAGTGGTTCTAAAGTAACAGCAGAACAAGTTATGAAGAAGTTTGAAGAAAAAGCCCTTAAACCGGAATTATTACTTGCAGATTCAAAAGTTCTTGCTGAACCTGAGAAAAATGACTTGTTCATTAAAATGACCAAGAACTACAAAAAGAAAAGAGATGATATTCTTTCTGAATTCCAAACTGAAAAGAATAAAATAGTATCAGGCGACGAACTTCAACCAGGTATTCTTCAAATGGCGAAGGTTTATATTGCTAAGAAAAGAAAACTTCAAGTTGGTGACAAGATGGCTGGACGACACGGCAATAAAGGTATTGTTTCCAAGATAGTGCCTATTGAAGATATGCCATTCCTTCCGGACGGCACTCCAGTTGATATTGTATTAAATCCACTTGGTGTGCCTTCAAGAATGAACCTTGGACAGTTATATGAGACAGCACTCGGCTGGGCTGGTATGGTTTTGAACAAGAATTTTGCTACTCAAATTTTCGATGGTGCGGACTGGGATGATGTCTGTAATTATTTGGAAATTGCAAAACTTCCTGAGAACGGGAAAACTATTTTATATGATGGACATACCGGGGTTCCTTTCGATAATTTGGTTACTGTCGGTGTTATTTATATGCTTAAGCTTTCACACTTGGTTGAAGACAAAATACATGCACGTTCCATTGGTCCCTACTCATTAATTACTCAGCAGCCACTTGGCGGAAAGGCACAATTCGGTGGACAGCGTCTCGGAGAAATGGAAGTTTGGGCTCTCGAAGCTTATGGTGCAGCATTCACATTACAGGAAATGATTACTTTAAAATCTGACGATGTTCAGGGCAGAGCAAAAATGTATGAAGCTATCGTTAAGGGTGAAAATATGCCTGTTCCAAGTATTCCAGAGTCATTCAACGTTCTTGAAAGAGAATTGCAAGGTTTATGCTTAGATTTAAAGAAAGATTAGTTTAGCTTTTGTCTAAGAAAAATAAAACTAACAAGTTAAGTTTAAAGTTTTATGAAGAAAAGAATTACAAAATCATTATGTAAGAGAAAGTTGCTTTTTACGAAAAATTATGAAAATATTACTAAATGTTTAAGGAGCAATTAAATGCAAAAAAAACAAGAATCTCGTAAGGGATATTCAAGAATTACTATAAAAATTGCTTCACCAGATGAAATTTTAAATCGTTCTCACGGAGAAGTTACAAAACCTGAAACAATAAATTATCGCTCATTCAGGCCAGAGAAAGATGGATTGTTCTGTGAGAAAATTTTCGGACCTATTAGAGACTGGGAATGTGCTTGCGGAAAATATAAACGTATCAGATATAAAGGCATTGTTTGTGATAGATGCGGGGTTGAGGTTACTCAAAAGTCAGTAAGACGCGAAAGAATGGGACACATTATGCTTGCTGTTCCAGTAGTGCATATTTGGTTTATGCGTACTTTACCCGGAAAAATCGGTGCTGTTCTCGGTATGCCAACAAAAGATATTGAACGTATTGTTTATTATGAATCTTATATTGTTGTGCAATCTGGCAGCACTGGACTACGTACAAATGATTTACTATCAGAAGAAGAATATTTAAAAGTCCTTGGTTCTTTGCCAGAGGAAGAACGTAGATTAGATGATGAAGACCCAAATAAATTTATTGCTTTAATTGGTGGCGAAGCTATTAAAGAACTGCTAAAAAGAATTGATATTGAGCAGTTATATTCAGAATTAAAAAGTCAATTAAAGGTAGAAACTTCACAGGTTCGTAAACTCGAATTACTTAAGAGACTTAGGATAACAGGCGCATTCAAGCAAAACGAAAAAAGTGGTTACCAAAATCTACCTCAGTGGATGGTGCTTGATGTTATTCCGGTTATTCCACCAGACCTCAGACCTCTTGTGCCTCTTGAAGGCGGACGCTTTGCTACCTCTGATTTAAATGACCTTTACCGAAGAGTTATTATTAGAAATAACCGTTTAAAGAAATTAATTGATATTAAAGCACCTGAAGTTATTTTACGTAATGAAAAAAGAATGCTTCAGGAAGGCGTTGATGCTTTGTTCGATAATAGCCGCCGTGCTTTAAGAAGTGATTCTCAACGTGCTTTAAAATCACTTTCCGATACTTTAAAAGGAAAGACTGGACGTTTCCGCCAAAACTTACTTGGTAAACGTGTCGATTATTCTGGTAGGTCTGTTATTGTTGTAGGTCCAGAACTAAATCTTCACGAATGTGGTCTTCCAAAAGATATGGCTGTAGAGCTTTTCAAACCGTTTATTATTCGTAAGTTAATCGAAAGGGGACACGTTAAAACTACCAAAAGTGCAAAGAAAATGGTAGAACGTAAAACTAACGAGGTTTGGGATATATTAGAAAAAATCATTGATGGACATCCTGTAATGCTTAACCGTGCTCCTACTCTTCACAGGTTGGGTATTCAGGCATTCCAGCCAAGATTAATTGAAGGAAAAGCTATTCAGTTGCATCCACTCGTTTGTACTGCTTTTAACGCTGACTTCGACGGCGACCAAATGGCTGTTCACGTTCCGATTAGCTATGAAGCACAACTTGAAGCAATTCTGCTAATGCTTGCTCCACATAATATTATGCATACTCAAAATGGTGACCCAATAGCCGTTCCATCGCAGGATATGGTTCTTGGAGTTTATTATCTAACTAAAATGAAATGGGGTGCCAAAGGCGAAGGTAAAATATTTTCCTCACCTGAAGAAGTAACAGTTGCTTATAATCACCAAGTAATTGAACTTCATTCAAAAATTAAAGTTAGGTACAAGGGTGAATTAATTGAAACTACTACTGGTAGAGTATTTTTCAACCAAATTGTTCCTGAAGAAATTGGATATCTTAATGAACTTTTAACTAAGAAAAGATTAAGACAAATTATTGGTATCTGTTTCAGAAAAGCCGGATTGGCAAAAACAGTTGAATTTCTTGATAATTTAAAAAATATCGGATTCTCTTATGCTACCCAAGGTGGTCTTTCTGTCAATATACACGATGTTCTTGTGCCAACAGACAAAACCAGTATTATTGATATTGCTCAGTCAAAAGTTGATGATATTGATATGGCATACAACAACGGAGTAATTAGTGATGGCGAAAGATATAATAAAATAATTGATACTTGGTCAAACGCAACAAATAAAGTCGCTGATAAACTATACACTGAATTAGCCAAAGATAACCAAGGATTTAATACATTTTGGATGATGCTTGACTCTCAGGCACGTGGTTCTAAAGAGCAGATACGTCAGCTTGCCGGAATGCGTGGTTTGATGGGTAAACCTAAAAAATCATTAAGCGGTTCAACAGGTGAGTTGATTGAAAATCCAATTATTTCAAATTTTAAAGAAGGTCTTTCAGTTCTTGAATACTTTGTCTCTACTCACGGTGCTAGAAAAGGTCTTGCCGATACAGCACTAAAAACAGCTGATGCCGGCTATCTTACAAGACGTCTTCACGACGTTGCCCAGGATATGATTATTTCTGAGCATGACTGCGGCACAATTCGTGGTGTTGATATGACTGCTTTAAAGGAAGGTGAAGAAGTAAAAGAATCACTTTATGAAAGAATTCTCGGACGAGTTGTCCTTGTTGATGTTATTGACCCACTTACTAATAGGATGATAGCAAAAGCTGGCGATGTTATTGACGAAGATATTGCAAGGGATATAGAGCAATCTCCTCTTGAATCAGTTCTTATTCGTTCTGTTCTAACCTGCGAATCCCGTAGAGGTGTTTGCGCCCAGTGCTATGGACGAAATCTTGCTACCGGAAAAATTGTCGATGTAGGTGAAGCCGTAGGAACTATTGCTTCTCAATCCATTGGTGAGCCGGGAACTCAGCTGACTCTTAGAACATTCCACACTGGTGGTACTGCTCTTCTTATTGCTTCTCAATCTTCTGTCATTGCTAAATTCGATGGACGAATTACATTTGAAAATATGCGATATATCACTTACGAAGGTGAAGAAGATGAAACAACTATTGTAGTTAGCCGAAGTGGTTCTATTAATTTAGTTGACCCGGACAGCAACAGAGTTTTAACTAAATTTGATGCTACTTATGGCGCAGTTCTTAAAGTTAAAGAAAACGATTTAGTTACTAAAGGGCAGATGATTTACGAATGGGACCCATACAATGCTTCAATTATTACTGAAGAAGCTGGAAGAGTTCGTTATAGAGATTTAATTCCAAACGTTACATATCGTGAAGTTCACGACGAGCAAACCGGGCATATGTCTAAAGTTGTTGTGGATAGTAAAGATAAAACCAAATCACCTACTATCGAAATTGTAAGTTATGAAGGTAAGGTTTTAAAATCTTACAGTATTCCTACAAAAGCACAGATTAGAGTTGATGATAATGACGAAGTTGGAGTTGGTTCTCCATTAGTAAAAATACCACGTGACCTTGGAAGAATGCGTGATATTACAGGAGGTCTTCCTCGTGTTACCGAACTATTTGAGGCACGTGCTCCGCAAGCTCCTGCTGTTATTACTGATATTGATGGTATTATTTCATTCGATAAACCAAAACGTGGTCAGAAAGTAGTTGCTGTTACTTCACTTGACGAAAAAACCAAAATGGAATATATGGTTTCAGTTGGTAAATATATCCTTGTTCAGGAAGGCGATTTTGTTCGTGCCGGAGACCGTTTGACCGAAGGTTCAATTAATCCTCACGATATCTTACGTATTAAAGGTGCAAATGCTGTTCAGGAATATTTAGTTAATGAAATTCAGGAAGTATATCGTATGCAAGGTGTCAAAATCAATGATAAACACATTGAGGTTATTGTTCGACAAATGCTTCAAAAATCAAAAATTGTTGATTCCGGCGATTCTTCATTCTTAGAAAATGACCACGTAGATAGAATTAGATTATTTGATGAAAACGATAAATTGAAAAATCAGGTTGTAATTGAAGATATTGGAGATTCTAGGTTCAAAGAAGGTCAGTTAGTTACAAAAAGACGACTAAGAGAAGTAAATTACGACTTAACTAAACGAGGCAGAAATCCTGCTACTTTCAGACCTGCTGAACCTGCAATTGCTGAACCAATGTTGCTTGGTATTACTCAGGCATCACTAACAACAGAAAGCTGGCTTTCCGCTGCTTCATTCCAGGAAACCACACGTGTTCTCTCTGAAGCATCAATCGCTGCTAAAGTTGATACATTAGCCGGACTTAAAGAAAATATTATTATAGGTCAGCTCGTTCCAGCAGGAACAGGATTACGTGTCTACCAAGATATGACTGTCATCAGTGATTCTCAAGATGCAAATTACATTCCTGAAAAAGATGAAGAGCAAGATGATTTGCTTCTTAAAGACGATGACACTGCCAGTTTTTATCATAGTATTATAGAAAGTGTTTAATAAATTTTTAATTTTTGGAAAATTGGAAGAAATATTAATTTTTTTCCAATTTTCCTTTTTTTTCTAATGAGGGTTTTAAATGAGAAAATGGAAAATAGAAGATTCAAGTGAACTTTATGCTATTAATGGTTGGGGAAATGGTTATTTTGATATAAATCAAGAAGGTAATGTAGTTGTTAAACCAAGGAAAAATAGCGTATCAATTGATTTAAAAGAGTTGATTGATGAACTTCAGTTGAAAGATGTATCTTTGCCGGTATTACTTCGTTTTCCTGATATTCTTGATGATAGAATTGAAACTATTTCTAAGTGCTTTGAAACTGCTTCCAATGAATATGGCTTTAAAGGAAAATATTACACGATATATCCTATTAAAGTTAATCAGGTAAGGCCTGTTGTTGAAGAAATTATGCGTTACGGCATCAAGTTCAATATCGGACTTGAAGCTGGTTCTAAGCCCGAGCTACACGCTGTCCTTGCAATAACTAACAATCCGGAAGCACTGATTATTTGCAATGGTTATAAAGACGAAGATTTTATTCAATTAGCACTGCTTGCTCATAAAATGGGCAAACAGATTTACATAGTTGTTGAAAAACTCAATGAACTTAAACTCATAATTGAGCTTTCCAAGAAATTAAGAGTTAAACCCAATATAGGAATACGGATTAAACTTGCAAGTTCCGGCTCTGGAAAATGGGAAGATTCCGGTGGCGACCAAAGCAAATTTGGGCTAAATGCAAGTGAATTGCTTGAAGCCATTCAAATTGCTTCCGATAACAAAGTACTTGATTGTATTAAACTTATTCATTTCCACCTTGGCAGCCAAATAACTAAAATCAGAAAAATAAAAAATGGATTGCGGGAATGTTCGCAATTCTACGTTCAACTAAAAAAACTCGGCTGCAATATCCAGTTTGTTGACATTGGCGGTGGACTTGGAGTTGATTATGATGGCTCCCGAACATCAAGCCCAAGCAGCATTAATTATTCCATTCAGGAATATGTAAATGATGCTATTTATATGATTCAAGATGCCTGCGATAAAAATGATTTGCCTCATCCAAACATAGTTTCTGAATCCGGACGCTCTTTAACAGCTCATCATTCTGTTCTTGTGTTTGATGTGCTTGAAACTACTACCTTACCTTCATGGAATGACAATGAACTTGTCAGTGAAGAAGACCATGAAATCGTTTTAGAGCTATTCAACATTTACAATAACTTATCTCAATCCACAATGCTTGAAAGCTGGCACGATGCTCAGCAATTGCGCGAAGATGCATTAGATTTATTTTCTCTCGGATTGATTGATTTGAAAACAAGAGCCCAAGTGGAACGACTGTTTTGGAGTATTGCAAATGAAGTCTTTACTTTGTCAAATGAGATGAAGCATCCACCTGAAGAGTTGAGAAATCTTTCTAAAATGCTTGCTGATAAGTATTTCTGTAATTTTTCTCTTTTTCAATCATTGCCAGATTCCTGGGCTATCGACCAGATTTTCCCAATTATGCCAATTCATCGCCTGAACGAAAAGCCAAATCGCGTTGCTACAATACAGGATATTACCTGCGATTCTGATGGAAAAATTGACCATTTCATTGGAGTAAAGAACTTTTCAAACAATTTACCTATTCATGAGTTGAAATCAAACCAGCCATATTATCTTGGTGTTTTTTTAGTTGGTGCTTATCAGGAAATATTGGGTGATTTGCATAATCTTTTTGGCGATACCAATGCTGTCCATATTACAGCCAAAGATGATGGCTACGAAATTCAGCAAATTATTGACGGTGAGACTGTTGCTGAGGTTTTAGATTATGTCCAGTACAGCGCGAAACGTCTTGTTAGGACTATGGAAACATGGGTTACCGCTTCAGTTAAAGAAGGCAAAATATCAACTCAGGAAGGCAAAGAATTCCTTTCTAATTACCGCTCCGGACTTTATGGATACACATATTTAGAGTAAAACTATTAGTTTTCAGTGAAGGCAGACTGATGTCAGTTTTTAGCATTTCATCTTTCTACTTGTAATAATAAGAAATCTATGCCTTTCGTAGTATAACATTCAGAACTCCAACTCTTATAACGAAAATAAAGGAGTTAGGAGATTTGCCTCGTAAAGAATAATTGAGCAGTTACAAAATAAAGGCGTCATTCCGAAACCCCCTTATAAAAGAAGACTTTTATTTAACTAGAGATGACATAGCGTAGCTAAAAGCTACAAACAAAATTAAGGACTCCAGATGCCTCGTAGTTTGATATTTCGCAATAAAGAAAGTTCTGACATAAAAAGAAATTTGATAAAATTGCTAACATAAAACTCCCAAATAAATTTGGGAGTTATTCTAATAATTAGATTAACTCCATAATTTATTATGGAGATTAACTGTGCAATTATTCGGTGCGTGGCAATTCTCCTAATTTCTTTATTTTTGCTATGGGAAGAGGATTTCTAAAGTTAGACTTAAAATTTTGCTAAAAAAACAAAGTTTTGGGGAGTAATAGTATAATTCTAAACTTTTGCAAAGTTGGGAAACTTTACAAAAGTAGAAGAAATCTTCTTACTTTGTAAAAGTTTCTTAACTTTTGTAAAGTTTAAAACAAAGATGTCATTGGTAACCCCCTTATTAAGGAAGACTTTTATTTAACTAGAGATGACAATACTTAACACAGTCATTCTGAGGCGAATATAAACGAAGACGTTTACTTTTGAGAAAAT
>CAZCLJ010000092.1:0-14872 GCA_964499465.1 uncultured Hyphomicrobiales bacterium | reverse complement strand
TTCCCCCCTTTGAAAAAGGAGGGTAGGGGGGATTTCTTAGTGCTGTTCTGTATTTAATCGTTTTCGTAAAAAAGATGTCATTGGAAACGAAGTGAGGAATCTCATATTTAAAGAGAAAGATGTCCTACATCTTGCAGATGTAGGACATCTGTTTCTTATGTCATCTTAATTTCAATAAAGCACTTACTTCATTTTGGGGTTCGGAATGACACCTTTTCTGTATAATTTGCGCAAGTATTCTTTACGAGGCAAATCTCCTAACTCCTTTATTTTCGTTATGGGGTCACGAATTCTTTAATTTCATAATCCTGTTATATGATTCGTCTATTCTTTCCTTGCTGATTTTTCCTTCATTAATCAATTGTTTAATAATGGAAATTGCTTTGCTTGCAATATTTTCATCGTAAGAAATATTATTAGCAAACATAATAATATCAACGCCGGCGTTAATTGCAAGTTCTATTGCGGTTTCTAATCCGTAAAAATCAGAAATTGCCTTCATATTCATATCGTCGGAAATGATTACACCATCAAATTGCAACTGATTTCTCAAAATCCCTGTCATTATATTGTTAGAAAGAGTTGCGGGATAATTTACATCAAGATTTGCATTGAAAATATGAGCAGTCATTATCATATCAATTTTCTTTTCATTTATTAGCTTTTTGAAAGGAATAAGCTCTGTTTCTCTCCAGGTGTTGGTAACATCGACTAATCCCTGATGTGAATCTGCAGTAGAGCTTCCGTGTCCGGGAAAATGCTTGATAGTGCAATTTATAATCTTTTTCTTATGCTCTTCAATAATGATACGCGCATTATTTGTTACTATATTTGTATCAGCAGAAAAGCTACGTTCATACATTCCAATCACGGGATTTTCCGGATTGATATTCAAATCTACAACAGGGGCAAAGTTTAAATTGAAACCCATATCTGATAGCGTATTAGCAGTTATGGCGCCCCAATAACGAGTGCTGTCTTCATTATTCAAATCACCCAGATATTTCTGAGTTACACTTTTGGGAAAGCCGTATTTTTCCTTTAAACGACAAACATTCCCACCCTCTTGGTCAACTGAAATGAATAAAGGAGTTTTAGAATAACTTTTGATTTGATTAATCAGCTTTTTTAATTGCGTTGGAGATTCGATATTTCTTGGCGTTCTGCCCAGAGCCACATCAACATCAAAAAGGATTACTCCACCTATCCTCTCATTTTGAATATCTTTTACAATAGTAGAAGTATCTGAGAGTTCCATACCTCTAAAACCGATTAACAGCATCTGCCCTATTTTTTTGTCTAAATCTTTTTCCACTGGATTATTCTCCGAAGGTGATGAACAGGATATTATTGTAAAAATTATAATTATTATAAGTTCAGAAAACCTTATGCATCGTAATTTGCTATTTCGCATATTATATAATAAGAAGTAAATTTTAAATGAGTAATTTCATTAAGTTATTAGTTATTCGTCATTCGTCATTCGTCATTCGTCATTCGTAGTTACAAACTAATAACCAATGACTAATGACAAATGACAAATGACAAATAACTATTAAGATATTTTTTCTAAAAGCGATATCATTCTTTACAAGGTAAATCTTCTATCTCCTTTACTTCGCATTTTGTAAGTAGTTCTAAATAAAAAAGGGCAGGTGTAAAAACACCCACCCTTAAAGTTATAACTTATCTAATTGCTTATGGCATATAGATAAATCTTTGAATTACGGCTTCGTTTCCAGTTGATACTCTTAAGATGTATGAGCCAGAGGCAACGTTTTGCAATGGGAAGCTCAATGTATGAGTTCCTTCTGCATAGAAGTTACCATTTACTGGAACTGAAATTACTTGTCCGTTTCCATCTATTACCTGAACAGTAATATTTGCGTCAGTGAATAAGTCCATAGTTAAGTTTACATTGTTAACAACTGGATTTGGCGAAATTTGTGAAAGTGCTAAATTAACACCTGCAATTGCACCAGGTTGTTCAGTCAATGATTCTCTGTTTTGTGTAGTTTGGCTTAATAAAGCAGCATCTGCATCTAAGCAATATAATCCAGTTTCTGGATTGTATGTATATAATGCAAATGTGTAAGCTTTATTTCTTTGTAATGCAGTTATTGTAATTTGATTTTCATTTCCAACATAAAGAACACAGCTACCATCATCTAAAGTACCAGTATGATTAAATGCTAAGTTTGCTATAAGAGCATAGTCTGCAATATCACCGGCTAATACTGGTGCTAATGGACCTGCTGCAACTTGCTTACCAATTAATATAGTTGGCAATTCTGGTTGAATTATATTGATTTTAATAGTAGTTCTTGTAAAGTATTTTACAGATAAAGCATTAGCTGCCGGTCCCGGAGGTGGAGTTGGTGGTATATTGTATTGGCAGGTAACTGGACCTGCTGGGAAATTACCATTTTGAGCTAAATCTGTAACAGCATTTTCATTTACTGATAAAGCTACTAAACCATCAGCATTCATACCAGAAATCTCAATTGTCCATTCAGTTCCTCCTACACCAACAGCAGTAACATCAATTGTTGCTGCTCCAGCGAAAGGACCGTTAACAGTAAGAGCATTTGCATCAAATCCAAATACTGGCTCGTCAAATTCTACTGTATAAACAACTGGAGTTTGATTTGTCGGATCTGGTGAAACTAAAGTAATAGTTGGAGTAGGTCTTGTAATATCATATACACAATTTTGGGTGTTAGATAATATATTACCTTCTGCATATTGATTTTGTGCAGCATCAGCAGGTATAAATAATTCGACTTCACCAGAAGCAGGTAAATTATTTACACTAATAGTATAAACTGCATCGCCGCCAACTCCGCCAGTTATTGTAATGTCATTATAAGGATTACCATTAAATGTTACGTCAATATCATCAGCAATTAATCCCCAAACATTTTGTGAGAAAGTAGCAGTAAATACTAATGGTAAAAGATTAGTTGGTGATACTTGTCCGCCAGCAAGAGCAATTACGCAAGTAGGAGCAGGCATAGTAAATTCTACTGTTACCCCTGCTATGTTTGGATCATAGACAGGAGCAGTGTTACCAACGCCACCTGCATTTACAGCAGCATTTGGACCAAATCCAATAAGTACATTTCCATTATTTGCAACATTACCAATCGAAACTGTATATGTAGTAGCATAACCTAAAGCAAGGTCAACTGGAGTAACAGTAATATTTGAAGGATTTGCACTTGGTAGGGGTGTATTATCAAAATTAATATCAGAATCATCGAAATCAGTTACTAGTTGGTCAAATGTAACTGTGAATTCAATTGGTAATGCATTTGTTGGTGAGCCCTGACCTGCTTTTCTTTCGATTGTAGCAGTTGGTGCAATTCCAAAGAAGTAAACATCATCAGATGGTTCAGCAGCTAAATTGCCTGTTCCATAGCTATTGAATGCAACATCAGCATTAACAGCAACATTTAAAGTGCCGTTTTGTCCAATATTTTCAATAGAAATATGATAAACCATTGGGTCGACTAAATCCTGGTCAACAGTAACTGTTGTTAATGGTTCAGCAGTTCCACCAATAATAATATCAAGTGCATCGAAACCAGTAACTATCTGGTCAAATGTAGCTGTAAATAAAACTGGTTCAGTTGTTGCTGGACTTACTTGTCCATCTGCTATTTCTAATAATAAAGAAGGAGCAGCAGCTTCAAATTCTACTGTATTATCAATACTTGTAGAAGCTTCGTTAGGAACGCCAAATCCATTAATTGCTACACCAGCAGGAATAGTAGCAGTAATAATACCATTCTTAGAAATATCAGCAACTCTAACTTGATAGTGTTGAGCATCAATTGATTGAATATTAACAGACAATGGTCCTTGTAATGGATTATCAGATACTACATTTACAACAGCAGCATTATCAAATCCAGTTACATTTTGGTCAAATACAACATCAAACCAAATTGGCTGAGTTCCAGTTGGGTCTGCTTGTCCAAAAGCTTTATTAATTGTAACATTAGGAGCAGCAACTTCGAAATCTACTTGATTATAAGTAAGAACTGGAATAACACTTTGTTTTCCACCTGCATTTTGAGCTGCACCAGCGGCAAAGTTAATATTAACTGTTCCGGCTTGGTCCATACCTGAAACTGCAACATTATAAGTAGTTCCGTTTCCTGTTACTTCTTTTACTTTTGTTGCAGCAGGAGTAAATGCAGTACCACCAATATTAATATCATCACTATCAAAACCAGTAACATCCTGGTCGAATATAACTATAAAGTCAATTGTGGTTAATGAAGTTGGGTCATCTCCAGCATAATCTATTTCTGGAATAGGAGCTATTCCCCAATATGTTACATCAGCAGATGGACCGAATACTAAATTGCCAGTTCCAAAGCTATTTTGTGCAGCATCAGCATTTACAGTAATGTTAATAGTTCCTAAGACTGTTACATTATTAATTGCAACATTATAAGTAGTACCTGCGCCAGTTACTGTTGCATTTGCACCTGCAGAAGCAGTACCAGCAATTGTAATTCCAGTTTCATCAAATCCATTTACATCTTCATTAAATTCTACTGTAAAATTAATTGGAAGAGTAGTAGTTGAAGGAAATTCTGGAGTTATTGAAACAACTTCAGGAGCAGGAGCAGTAAATGTAATTTCATTACTTGGTAATGAAACCTCATTATCTACACCACCGCCTACACTTTGAGCAGCACCTGCTGGAATTTGAATCTGAACTGTACCATTTTCATCGACAGTAACATCAACAAAATATTCAGTTAATCCATCAATAGCTGGTCTAATAGCTACGTTAGTAACATTTGCAGTACCAAATAAAAGAACATCATTAACTGGGTCATTAAATCCATTTACAGGCATATCAAATGTAACTGTAAATGTTATTGGTAATTGGTCAGTTGCTAATGTTGATGCATAAGCATCAGTAATAACAACTGTAGGAGCAGTTAAATTATAATTGTATGTTTCAAGATTTGATTCAGTATTATCTAAACCAACTCCATTTTGAGCAGCACCAACTGGTATTTGAACAGTAACAGTTCCATTTTGGTCCATACCTGTTACAGTTACTGTATAGTTTGCACCATCAATAGGAGTAATATTTACATTAGGTACACCAGAGAAAGCAGTACCACCAGCATTTACATCTGTAGCCGGAGTATCAAATCCTACAACATTTTGTGTAAATACTACATCAAAAGTAGCAACGCCGGCTGCAAAATTATTAAATGTAACAGTAACGTCCGGGGCAACTGTTGAAATCTCAATAGCATTGTTAGCGCCTAATGAGCCAGCTGTTCCTGGTGCTGGTAATGTTAAGATAGCATTATCAGTTGTTCCAGCAGCATAAATTACACCAGTTAAAGCATTTGTAGCAGTATAGTCTAAATCAGTTGTAAAATCACCTGCAACAATAGTATATTCAAATGTTAAAGTATTACTACCAGTTCCAGCTGTATAACTGGCATATTTGTCGCCATTATTGGTTTGTAATTGAAGTTGTGGAATACCATCAACATCAACTGCATTGTTAAATACAACTTGAATCACAATATTATCACCAATTGTATAAGCACCATCAGCATTAGTAGAAATAACATTAGTTACATAAGGAGTATCACCAACAATAAATATGTTTGTATTTGCTCCAAGAGAGCCGGGTGTTCCTGGTTCGGGTAAATCTAAAGTAGCATTGTTATCTGCTAAGTCTTTGATTGTTCCAGTTACTGTTTCTAATGACCATTGGTCAAAATAATCAAGATGTTCAGTATAATCAGCAGCTTCAACAGTATATTCAAATTGTAAAGTAGTTGTGCCATTTCCAGTACCATTATAATAAGCATAATGGTCAATAGCTCCGGTTTCGAGTAATAATCTGGCTGTATTTACTAAATTTGGTGAAATATTTACAACTTCATCGAAAGTTACGTCAATTGTAACAACATCACCAGTTTCAAGTAAACCGGTATTTGCTGAAGTTACATTGGTAACAACAGGAGATTTTGTATCAATAATAATATCGGTATTAACTCCTAATGAATTTGGAGCACCGACAGCTGGTAATTGAGTAGAAGCATTAAGTAGTGTAGCAACACTCTTAATAGTACCACCGTTTAAATCGAAAGCATATAATGCAGGATTTACAATATGGTAGTAGTCTAATCCGGCAGAATTATCACCATTTTGAACCGCATAAGCAAATTGTAATGTATTTGTTCCTGTTCCAGAAGTATATTGTGCATATCTTGGAATATAAGAGCCATTAGTATTTTGAATATTCAACCTAATTCTTGGATTTCCAGAAGTAGTAACGACTTCAACTGGTTCAGAGAATTGAACTATTACTGCAACCACGTCACCAGCTTTATAAGTTCCAATTGCAGGAACAGAAGTAACATTATTAACTATTGGAACAACAGTATTAATTTTTACTCCGCTTGCTGCAAGAGAATTGGCTGAGCCCAATGCTGGAAGTGTTAAATCAGCGTCATTAGCATTGAAATCTACATTATCATAAATTTCAGCACCATTTAATTCTAAAGCGTTAATATTTGCATATTCTAACGGATTTTGAACATCACCTGCTTGAACAGTATAGTTGAAAACAAGCTCAGTTGTTCCTGTACCAATAGCATAAGTCGCATATTGAGTTACACCACCAATATTTAAAGCTAAAGTAGGAGAACCATTAGTTAAATTAACATTAACGATTTTTGAAAAATTAACTGATATATTAATAACACTACCAACTAAACTATAAGTAGCTGTTGGAGAAGTAACATTAACGACTGTAGGAGCAACAGCGTCAATCTCTATGTTATTATTATCAGATAAGGAACCCGAACCAGGAACGCCTGGGTCTGGTAATGTTGTATTAATATCATTTCCGACAGCATCCTGTAAAGTTGCACTATTTAATTCTAATGCATCAATACTGGTATAATCTAAATCAGCTGCAGTAACTCCCTGGGGAACCATATACAAAAATTCTAAAGTATTTGTTCCGCTTCCCTCAACATAATTACAAATTCCCTGAGGTATAGTATTAAGAGTTATCTGAGGTGTTCCGCCTTCTACAATAACTTCAGTTTCAAATTCTACCTTTATAATAATTAATGAGGAGGCACCATAAGAGCCATCAGGAGAATCAGAATAAACATCAGTAACAGCTTTAATTACACCATCAATAACGATATCCTTATTTGAACCTAATGAATTTGGTCCTGCAGGGTCTGGTAAAATTGGACTTGCAATTGTATTAGAGGCATCCTTTATTGTAGCACCGTGATTAACAAGAGAATTGACTGCTAAATAATTTAGGTCGGCTGATTCGTTACCTTCTAATACAACATAAGAAAATTGTAATGTATTAGTGCCACTACCAATTCCATTATAAGTTGCAAATGCACCGGCTCCACCTGGACCAGCATTTAATTCAATTGTTGGAATACCACCGGCAACAAAAACATTTTTGTTGAAAAGAACTTCAACAATAATTTGTTGTCCGACTCCATAAGTACCATTAAAGTTTTGAGAAGTTACATTTGAAATAACAGGAACAACAGCATCAATAACAATATTCTTGTTAAAACTTAATGAACCTACTGCATTTGGAGTGAATAGGTCTGTGTTTGCATCATTTCCTGCTGCATCTTGAATTGTTGCGCCTTCGAGTGTTAAAGCATCAAAAGCTGCGTAATCTAATAGTGCTGAATTGTCACCTTCAACAACAGTATAATTAAATGTTGCTGTAAAAGTACCAGCATCATAAGAAGCATATTCTGCACTTTGAGCTGGAGTTGTATTAAGTAATAATTCTGGAGTTCCACCAGCAATAGCAACATCTTCACTAAAAGTAACTAAAATGTCAACAATTTGACCAGCACCATAAGTTCCATTTGCTAAATTAGAAGTTACATTTGTTATTACAGGAGTAATACCATCAACAACAATTGTATTATTAGCAGATAATGAACCGGCGGCGCCGGGAACTGGTAAAGCTAATAGAGCAGGATTTCCAGCATCATCGCTAATAGTTCCACCATTTAATAGTAAAGAAGCATTATTGAAATAGTCTAAATCTGAATTAAAATCATTTGTTTGAACTGTATATAAGAATGCTAAAGTTCCTGTTCCTGTTCCACCTGCTACAACGTCATAAGTAGCATATCTGATAACGCCAGGTCCAACATTTAATCTTATACGAGGTTCACCAGTAACATAAACATTGTCATCAAAATCTACTAAAATAGTAATGTTTTCACCAATACCGTAGGTGCCGTCACCTGGCACAGTGCAGGAAACATTAGTAACTTCAGGAGCATAAGTATCAACAGTTGCAGCTCCGTCGCCATAATTGGAAATAGCTGCATGTGGTGCGTGATTTGTTGGAATACCGGAAAGACTTGTTGCAAAAACTATATAGTCTTCTGGATTGATTCCGTCCAACAAGGGGTCTGCAACAATTGTTCTTGTAAAAACATAAACATCTTCACCATAACTTGTTAAAATGTTAGTTTCTTCAGGGAAAACATCACAAGCATCGTTCCATACTCCATTACCATTAGCATCAATTCTGATACCAGGAGCATATTGCAATGGTTGGTCTGCAGTTAGAGCTAAATAGTATGTTCCAACACCTAATCTTGGATTAGCACCAAGAGATTGTGTTAAAGCAGCATCAGCGTAATACTGCATACTGAATGTTGGCGCAACAGCTGCATTAGTATGAAATAGAAATTCTACAGAATTTTCTGAAGACATACCATTAGCAACAGCTCTTACTCTGAACCAGTAATCTGTGTTTTGAGTTAAATCAATTAATTCCCATTCAGTAATATCGCCGATATCCAAATCGTTGTATGGTTCAACTATGTTAGCATTGAAATTAATTCCAGTGCCAGTGGATACATCAAGACGATAGCTTGTAGCACCTGCAGATTGGCTCCAAGATAAAGTAGCTGAATATGAAGTAATATTATTTGCAGCTAAATTGATAGGAGTAGCAGGGGCAGTTTTCAACTGACGCGGATTTAAAGTACGTTGATTAGTATTATAAGCCGGGCTTGGTGTGCCGCCTATATTATAATCATATACTCTAAACCAATACGAGGTATTAGCAGCAAGTCCAGTAACATTAACTGAATTTGTACTACCAGTACCATTGTAAATCACTTTGCCTGTTCCAAGAGTTGGATTAGCAGGTGCGGCATAATTACCCACATCAACAGGGGCAACGGAATATGTAGTATTGTTAATCGGTGGGTAAGTCGCGAAATTGTTTGTTGTACTTACAACAACAATTCTACCTGCTCCACTTCCATTAACCCAGTTCATAGTCGTTCCAGAATTAGTTGTATTCTGGAAAGTGATAAAACCGGCTTGAGTTAGTGGGGGATTTGCAGCTAATAGCTCCATCCCCATCATAGTCAAGACCAGTACTATCGAAAGAAGAACTGATTTGAAATGTCTCATAAAAGGAATCTCCTTATATAGTGAAAAAAATTGTATGTTTTTATTCTATTTTTCCATTTTTATTAACACTTTTTTTCATAATATTATAACAATATAGACAAAATAATGAAAATATTGCTTAATATCCAAATAAAATTGCTAAATAAATTCAATTTTAAAAATTAATTTTTATTAATTTTTTAAAATAAATTTAAAAATAAAATTTGAAATTAATATTTGCTATATATATCTTCTTAAATATCAATATTTTATACTAATTATTACAATCCATTAATAAATAAATATAAAATTATATTAATAGTATTCTACGTTAGCACCTTTTTTCTTTACATATTAAAAAAGAATATATCTAAAATTGTGCCATTAATTATTTTTTTGTTTTAACTTTTATAATGTTTGAATATTCACTAATATCATCGTAACCAATTGTCCTTAATCTGTAAAAATAAATTGTGTTTGGTTTAAGTCCATCAACATTGATGCTTTCGCAGTAACCCACATCAGCCGGATTGAAAATATCAATCATTTTTGTAAATGCTTCATCTTCAGCGACTTCAAGCAAATATCCCTGACAACGAAGAACGTGTTTCCACTTGGCATCAAACGAATTGTTTGTTACTTTTTCTGCATCTAAAGCTTTTGGAGCTTTCAGTATGTATATAAATTTATTTCTTGGATTTGATTTAGTTGAACTTGTTAAATAATTTATAGAATCTTTACTTCCTTTAAATTCAAAAATACGGAAAAAATAATCACCATAACCAACATTATTTATAGTTATTCTCTTTTCACTATCTAATAAAGAATTATAGACGCAAAATGTTTCAGAATTATTTTTTACTTTTGAAACAGAATCAGAAAAAAACCTGCTAGACTTATATTCTACACCATCAAGGGGAAAATCCTTTATTGTGTCCATAGAAGCAAAAACAACTCTGCCAGTGCCATTTCCGTTAGTCCATGTCAATGTAATTTTATCGGTTTCTTTTCCAATAAAAGCAATCTGACTTGCTTGTTCGGTTGGCTCAGGTGCAAGTGTTGCAAAAGGAAAACTTTCAGTAGAAAATTTATCTTTATTTATTTTATATAAATCAATAGAATATTTTGTAACTGGTTTTAAAAAAGCTACACTTTTCTCAATGGTTTTTAAATTACTTGAATCGACTAAAACGAAATATTTCTTATCTATATTGGTAAATTCTGATAATTTTAAAGCACTATCATTTGTTTTAAATTTATTGTTTATATCAATTTTAAAAATGGAATCTTTTGCTTCGCGAATAATAACAATAACTCTATCAGTTGCAGAAGTGTTAGAATATTTAAAAGTAATTTCTGTATCAGTTTTTTTAATTATATTAAAAGATAAATTCTCTGATATTAGAGAATTAAAAGAGAAAAAAATTGCAATAAAAGTTATAATTAATGTTAATGTTTGATTTCTTTTCATAAAACAGTTCATTAAATAAACAAAATGTATAAAAACTCTTCCCCTCCTTTTGAGAGGGGAAGAATATAAAAGAAAAATTATTGGATTCTAACCCAACCTGTATCAAAGTAAACATACATTGCAGCTGCACCATTATTAATATTTCCAATGTCAGAAATAATAATATTACCAGTAGAATTGACAATATAAAGAATTTGACCATTGGTTGCACCAAGTGGAAGGTCATCTTCATCAATTGAAGTAGCAACTGCTCCAGTTATTCTGATAACGGTAAGATAGCCGTAACTATTCAAATTAGTATTAACGGCTCCAGCCAGGACTTCACCAGAAGATAAAACAACTTTACCATTATTTATTTGAAGAGCAGTAGCAGTATTAGCAGTAGAGATATTGTTAACATAAATACCAGTACTTTGATCACCATCTGTCATAACAGAAAGACCGCTACCTTCATTACCATTAGAGTTTGTTGAAATTGCATAATCATTGGAAGCGTAATCTACAACTAAACCAGGTCCGGTAGCACCAGTTTTATTAAGAACAATACCAGCTTCGCTTCCGTTTTGGTTTAATGTAATAACAGGATTTAAATTACCTGCTACTGCGCTTGTAAATACTGAATTACCTGTAATATCAAGTGCAGTGCTGGAATTATTGTTAGTATTAACAGCAACACCAGTTGCAGCATTACCTGTAGTCATAACAGAAAGACCACTACCTTCATTATCTGTAGATGTTGTTGAAATAGCATAATCATTAGAAGCGTAATCTACAACTAAACCAGGTCCGGTAGCGCCAGTTTTATTAAGAAGAATACCAGCTTCACTGCCGTTTTGGTTTAAGGTAATAACAGGATTTCCATTTCCTGCTGCTGCATTTGAAAATACTGAATTACCAGCTATATCAAGTGCAGTGCTGACATTATTTGTAGTATTAACAGCAACACCGATTGCATTATTACCAGTTGTAATAACAGAAAGACCGCTACCTTCATCGTGGCTTGATGTTGTTGAAATAGCATAATCATTGGAAGCAGATGTAACTACAAAGGCAGGTCCAGTTCCATTTTGGTTTAATTCAAATAATGCTGAAGTAACAGTATTATCAACTGATTCCAATGAAAAAGGTTTTTGTTCAGCAATACTAACAGTATTGCCACCATTATAAGCACCTTGAAGTGACGAAACTATACTAACAGTTTCCCATGTTAATGAACCAGCTCCATCAGAAGTAAGAACTTGTCCGTTTGTTCCGCGTGTTGCCGGGAAAGCATAAGATTCTGCTGTATTTGTATTTGCTGTAATTGCATTTGCAAATAAATCGCCATCTTTTTCAACTTTGAATGTAGGAGCAGTAAAATCACCATTATAAACAGCAATACGATTATCACTGGTTAATCCATAAGAAAGTATAGTTCCATTTCCAGTTGTTAAATCGCCAGTTCCTATAATCCAGTTATCGTTTAATGGATGAGCTGGAACACCAGTAGTGGCTGCATCTAAATAAGACATAGAAGCTCTCCAGTTTGCAATGCCATCACCAGTTCCAACGCTAATTGCACCAGAAGTTCCATTAGAAGTAGAACCTAATGTTACAATTGGATTTCCTGCTGGTGAAAGAGTTTTCAAGTAACCTTCATCACTTTGACCTCTACCAGTATGCATTAAAACGTCAGCACCGTTTCTAACTTGAAATGTATTAGCAATAGCTGTTGGGAATGTTTGATTTTCTGTCCAGGTATTTGCATTTGCAAGGTTTAGGCCAAGAGCGTTTCCGGCAGTTCCATTACCATTTAAAGTGGCATCAATAGTTACACCACCGAAACCAGCTTCAGGCTGCCAAGTTACAATACCATTACCATCGGTCTTAAGTATTTGACCGGCGGCTCCATCAACTATTGGAAGTGTATAGTCACCAACTGTTACTTCATCAACAAATGAAGTGGTTCCTGTAAATAAAGCATCACCATCAACCATTAATGCTAAATCACTGCTTGCTGAAACAACAAGACCAGGTCCAGCACCGAGCTGTTCAACAATTAAAGAAAAGTTGTTACTGTTAGTGCTAATAATTGCTTCACCAGCATTAACTGCATCAGCATTAACAGTTGGGAATGTTTGGTCTCCAGTCCAGGTATTTGCATTTGCAAGGTTTAGACCAAGAACGTTTCCGGCAGTTCCATCACCATTTAAAGTAGCATCAATAGTTACACCAGTAAAGCCAGCATCATTTTGCCAGGATAATTGACCATTAGCATCAGTTTTAAGTATCTGACCGTCTGTTCCGCGTGTTGTTGGGAAAGCGTAAGATTGTAATGGATCTGTATTCACAGTAATTGCATTTGCAAATAAATCGCCATCTTTTTCGACTTTGAATGTAGGAGCAGTAAAATCACCATTATAAACAGCAATACGATTATCACTGGTTAATCCATAAGAAAGTATAGTTCCATTTCCAGTTGTTAAATCGCCAGTTCCTATAATCCAGTTATCGTTTAATGGATGAGCTGGAACACCAGTAGTGGCTGCATCTAAATAAGACATAGAAGCTCTCCAGTTTGCAATGCCATCACCAGTTCCAACGCTAATTGCACCAGAAGTTCCATTAGAAGTAGAACCTAATGTTACAATTGGATTTCCTGCTGGTGAAAGAGTTTTCAAGTAACCTTCATCGCTTTGACCTTTACCAGTATGAACTAAAAGATTAGCACCATTATAAACTTTAAATGTATTTGCATTTGCAATTGGGAATGTTTGGTCGGCTGTCCATGTATTTGCATTTGCTAAATTCAAACCTAAGGCATTTCCTGTTGAACCGTCACCGACTAATGTGGTATTGGTTGTAATCCCAAGATCCAATGTGGTATTTACCCATTCATTTTCAGTTCCATCCCATGTTAAAACCTGTCCGTTTGTAACAGCATTAATATTAACATCTGCTAAATCATCAATTGAAGAAGTAGCTAACCAATTGTAAAATTCAGGGTCTTGCTCTGTAAATGTAATATCCTGTGGTTCCCATTGGTTATTAGCATCGCTCCAAACTAATGCTTCACCGTCGTTAGCACTCATTTGAGCAATTTTGCCATTTGTAACGGCACCATCAGCAATTTTATTTTCAGTTACTGCCCAGATGTCAATTTTATCTTCAGTTACGGCATTGCTAAATATATTTTGAGCATCAACGACCTGAGTTCCCCAAGCTGGTACGTAGTCAATACCATTAACATCTAAAACAGATGTAAGAATTTGACCTGGTCCGACTGCTGGAGCGACAAAATCAGTTTCGTCAACATCTGTTTGATATGGAATTGCTCCAATGCTTCCATTTGTTCCACTTGCAAGATTGTTTGCAACGTCAATTGTTCCTACAAAAGTTGTAGCTGTAATTGTATTTGCTGTAATTGCATCAAAATCAATAAGATTTGAAGCACCATATCCATTTACATCTGCATAAAAATCAACATTATCAAAGAATGAAGAAGTACCAGTGAGAACCATCATAGCATCACCAGCACCATTGTCATCAAATAATGTTAAACCAATAAAGCCGGCATCACCGGTTATTTCCATATCGCCAGTAATTTTAACATCACCATTAACTGAAATAGCATTTCCACCACTTAGGTTTGTTACAGCTAAAGTAGTATTCATATTGCTATTATTAGTGAGATTCAATACTGATTCATCTCCGAAAGTACCAGTAAAAGGTAACTCAAGATAACCGACTGTGGAGTGGTCACCCCAACCAAAAGCTATATTCCAGTTGGTTACATTTGCTCCATTGGTAGATACCCAGCTATATGCATTATCCCAATTTGTTGAATTTGCACCATTGGTATTTACCCAGCTATATGCATTATCCCAATTTGTTGAATTTGCACCATTGGTATTTACCCAGCTATATGCATTATCCCAATTTCCTGAACCTGCA
>CAZCLJ010000091.1:0-14924 GCA_964499465.1 uncultured Hyphomicrobiales bacterium | reverse complement strand
GGGGTAGGGGGGATTTCTCTTATTCAATTTTACAAAATGCTTTATTGATTAATGTTATCACCATTTAAATAAAGCACTTGCATTATCTAACGGTTCGAAATGACACTTTAATTGTTTCTTTGAATGCAACTTGGTATTAGAACTCCCCATCAATCAACTTTCACAAATTTAAGTGCTTTTTGTTTTTCCTTGCTATCTTTTAAAATAATAAAATACATACCACTTGCCAACCCACTTATATTAATTGATGAATGATTTGATATTTTTCCGGAAAGCAGCTTGTTTGAGTAAATATCAATAATTTCATATTTTGAATCAATAAAATCACTGCTTGTATTTACTGAAATGTAATTTACAGCAGGATTAGGATTTATTGAATAATTTATTTCATTCGTGTTGGAAACATTTTCAGAAACACCCATTAATGTATTATTAACAAAAGTAGCAAGAGAAGCAACAATTAATTTAGAGTTTTTATGAAAATAATCCATATTAAAATATTTTATACTGTCGGATATTGTATGTATATATGGATAGTCATCATATTCATGAATTCCAAGAGCAGGAATATCTCTTAAAAAAAAGGAATAGTAATCACTTCTTGCATAAATATCGCTCTTATAATACCAATCAGAAATAATCGTTAGTCCTATATTATATAAATCATTAATTTCATTCATTATTTCACTATATTCATCGGACTTATTCAAATGAGTAGTTCTAACTTGCATTCTATTGTCATTATTTTGATTAAAGCCAATCATATCAGGCGAAATAGCACATTTAACGACTTTATTATTTTCTTTTAAATTATAACTAAAAGAACCTGAACCATTTAAACCAATTTCTTCTGCATCGAAAAATGAGTAAATAACTGAATAATCAAGTTCGTATTTAGAAAGAATACGGGCTGCTTCAAGCACAGCTGCACAACCAGACGCATTGTCGTCAGCACCGGTGGCTGAATCCCTCGGATATGTTATTGAATCATAATGTGAACCAATTACGTAATATTCATCTGGAAATGTCTTTCCTTTTTGGATTGCATAAATATTGGAAAATAATGATGAGTCATTCACTTTCTGAAAATCTTGTCTTTTGCTTTGAAGTCCAAAACTTTCCAATCTGTTGGCTAAATAATCTGCTGCTAAATCATTCCCATAAGACCTGCAATAACGGGTCAAAATCTTATGCTTTTCTCCATTGATTAAAACTTCCTTTTCTCCGGAAAGTTCCTCAACGTATATTCGCAAAGAATCAATATTAACCTCATCAATGACTTTTTGAATATCAGAATTATATTCAATAGAACTGCATATCGAAGCGATTAAAAACAAACAAAATAAAATATAATATTTTTTCATAACTTTTTTTTATTTACCTAAAAAATTCTTTAAATCTTCATTTTTCATTATTAGTATTTTGTATCTATCTTTTTCTTTCATCATAAGAGATGAATAAATTCGAGAAATTACGAATAGATAATCGCTTTTTCCATATAAAAGATAATTACAAACATCGGTTGACGTAATAAATTCTGGTGTAGAACCATAGTGATTATGGGAACATACTTCTTCATATTTTCCTTTTATAGACCTTTTCTGCTTAACAAAATCAAAATTAGGAGTAATTTCTTTATCGGAAACAATGGCTGGGTGTATAAAACCTCCATATAATAAATCACCTTCTTTGTCAAAAGTAAAGCAATAATCATTTCCAAACGGAATAACATTAAATTCTTCTACTCCCTGAATAGCAAATACTCTAATCCTCTTTTCTTCAACCATAAAAACAATATTTTGCTTATACTCTTTTAGAACTTTTTTATAATCGTAATTATTTTCTTTATATAGTTCTTCCATTTGATTATTTGCAAGAACTAAAGCTTTAAAAGTAGTATCTCTACATTTTACAAGGATTGATTCAATATCTGTAAGTTTTCTCGGAAGAGCATTAACATCTACATCTTTGCTATTTGGCTCTTTGCTGCTAAAAGTAAATGTAGCAAAAACAGTCGGAACATTGTCAATTTTCTGTAAATAAATGCTTTTTATACTATCATTTTGGCGATATGTAATATATCCAAAAAAATCTTTGATTTGGGCAAAATCTTTATAATATTCAAGAATCAAATCAGTCGAAATCCAGGACGCTCTTTCCAAATAAAACATTTCATATCCTTCAGCTAATGTAGAATCTGCAATCTTCGTTAAATCATAAGATTTATTATCTGAAACATTAGAGGAGCATGAAATAATAAATGTAGAAAGAGAAAATAATAAAAATAAGTATAATCTGTTCATTTTTTCATTTGCTAAATATGTATAACACAATATTAGCAAATTTAATAATTGATTTTATATATTCAAAATTTATTTTAATTCAATGAAGTTTTATTATTTTTTCAGTTTGTAGAGCCAAGAGGAAAATGCAAATCCAATGAACTCCACCTCAAGCGTGGAGTTCATCTATTTTTTTACACTTTACTTTTCTATAAATATATGTATTACAATAAAATAAGAGATGTTAAATATTCCTGTTGAGGAATATATAGAAATATTTTTATAAAAATAAAAAAAATGCTTGACTTTTGTTTTTTTATTTTGTAAGTTGTAATTGTCAAAAGAAGAGATGAGATTTACGAAAATTGAAGTGCAAGAAAGAAACCCCATTAATATGGGCAAAACCATATATTTTTTATTAACAAACTTTTGAGGTTCTTAATGTATAAGTATTTAGTAATAGTTGCAATGATGTTGGGTCTTTCAATTGCTGTGAAAGCTCATAATCTTGATGATGCTCAAAAAATGCTTAATAACTCAAAGAGCATTGAGTTTATCGAAAACAAGGGCCAAATTGCCGACCAAAACGGCAATGTGAATTGGGACGTTCTTTTTGTTGCTGAAGTGCCTTATGGCACCGTTACAATCCGCAGAGATGGGATTAGCTGCACTTTTATAAAACAAGACGTTGAAAAACTGAACTTGTTAAAGAAAAGTATGTTTTCTAAAGATGTTAAGAAAAATGATAGGTCTGCTTTGGCAGAAGGTATTCCAACTGAAACATATCGTGTTGATATGCGACTGAAAAATTCAAACTGGAATCCAACAATTGAAAAGTTTGAAATGGCTGAGGATTTCAATAATTATTACCTTCCTCAATGTCCTAATGGTATTACGCAAGTTCGTAAGTTCAAAACAATAAAAATTAATGATGTTTACCCAAACATTGACTTCGTTGTTTATGCTAATAATGACGGTTTAATTCAGTATGATTTTGTTGTAAATCCAAATGCAAATCCGGAACAAATTAACTTTGTTTTTGAAGGTGCAAGTGAAGTAAGTATTTCCAATGAAGGCAATTTAATTTGTTCTACTCCATTAGGAAATATTGAGCAAAAAGCCCCAGTTTCTTATCAATTAAATTCTTTAAATAATTATCTAAATTCAAGTGAAGTAAGCGAAAATGCTACAAGCATCTCTTCTCAGTTTAAAATTAACACTGATAACAGCATTTCTTTTGCATTAAGCAATTACAATTCTTCTTTACCATTAATAATTGACCCACCAACACGCCTCTGGGGAACGTATTATGCTGGAGGCCAGATAGCCGATGATGGTAGAGTAGCAGAGGATGGAAATGGAAATGTTTATTTAGTTGGTTCTACATCTTCAGGTGGTTATGGTTATTCACCTTATCCTATAAATGTTTACCAAATCAATCTTAGAGGTTTCTCTGATGCTATTTTAGTAAAATTCAATAGTAGTGGTGTAAGACAATGGTGTACATACTATGGAGGTTCTTACTATGATATGGGCCATGCAGTTACTACTGATAACAGTGGTAATATTTATTTAGCAGGTGAAACGTATTCAACGAATGATTATCCACCATATATTTTTAATATGATTGCTACACCAAATGCTTATCAAACTAATTTATTTGGTATTGGAGATGCTTTCTTAGTTAAATTTAACACTAATGGAGAACGCATTTGGGGAACATATTATGGTGATGATGACAACCCTAATGCTGATAAAGCTACTTCTGTAGCAACAGATGCAATAGGGAATGTTTATATGGCAGGAACACTTGATGGTTTTGCTGCTTTCTTAGTTAAATTTAGTAGTGATGGAACTTATCAATGGAATAAGTACTATAGTGGAAATGGATCAGGTGGTTCCCAAGGCAATTCTGTTGCAATTGATGCAGCAGGTTTTGTTTATTTAGCTGGTACAACCACTACTCCAATTGATGATAATGATAGTAATCGTATTGATACAATTTATCAATTTATTGATTCTACTTATTACGGTAATAAAGATGCTTATTTAATGAAATTTGACAGTAATGGTAACAGAATTTGGGGAAGGTATTATGGGGGTAGTAATGATGATTGGGGAAATGGAGTATCTACAGATAATTATAACAATGTTTATCTTGTAGGAACAACACAATCAGATAATAATATTGCAACTGCAACTTATAATGAATTTCAGACTTCAAAAAGTACAGGTAGTGATGCTTTTTTAGTAAAATTTGATAGTAGTGGTACTTGCAAGTGGGGAACTTATTATGGTGGAGGTGGCGAAGATTTTGGTAATGCTATTGATATTGATACTTATAACAATATCTTTATTGGTGGAACTACAGGCACAATATATGCATTAGGAACACCCGGCGCACATCAAGTAGCTAAAGATACTACATATCAATATACTAATGATGCATTTTTAGCTAAATTTGATAGATATGGTGCAAGAATTTGGGGCACATATTATGGTGGCAATAGTGATGAAAGTGGAAATTCTGTTGCTATTGGTGAGCAAGGTTGTGTTTATCTTGCTGGAACAACACATTCTAATAATGATAGTTCTATTGCAACTTATAATGGATTTCAAACTACTTTAGGAGGAGAAGGAGTGGCTATCTACTTAGTTAAATTTGAGGCCCCTGTTCCAGACGTAATAAATATAAACTTAACTTCTGGTTGGAATTTAATTTCAAGCAATGTTATACCAGATTATCCAGATATGAGTAATGTCTTTGATGAAATAATACCTCTTAACAATGGTTTAATTGTAAGAAATGACCTAAACCAACAATTTACTTCAGGTTCCAATAATATTGGCGATTGGAATATAATGGAAGGATACAATGTTTATGTTACTTCGACGTGCACTCTTAGAATTACTGGTACAAGAGCTAATCCAAGTAATTATAATTTTGTTGTAACTCCTGGTATGGATCATTTTATATCATATTTACCTCAATATGTTCGTAATACAAGTTCTATTTTTGGTAGTTTATCTAATTATTTATTGTATGTAAAAGATGGTCGAGATAATACATATTCACCTTATTTAGGTTTATATACATTGAATACAATGCAACCAGGTAAAGGATATAAGATAAGAACACGTAATAACTACTCTATTAGTTTTATTTACCCAACTCCATAATATTTTTCCTCTTCTCCCCATGTTCAATTTGGGAAAGAGTGACAATCCGATGAACTCCACTTCAAGCGTGGAGTTCATTTTTTTTATTCCCCAAAAGGTCTTTCGTTTTCAAAATCGGGTAGAAAATGAGTGCTGCTTTCGAGTTCCTGCACCCAGCCGTTTTCAAAGCCAAGCTCTTCAAGTTCTTGTGTAACAATTTCGTATTCTTCAAATCTTAATTTTCTGGAAAGTGCTGGGTGGCTCATTACTTCAGGAATCGGGTGGTACTGGGACATAAGCGAGATATGAATTTCGTTTGAAATTTCATTTGCAATATATCTCAAAACGCTTAAACTGTTTTGGACATTACCCGGTAAAACAAGATGCCTTATAATCATTCCACGTTTAGCATAGCCATCATCATCAGTTTCAATTTCGCTTCCAACTTGGCGATACATTTCTTTAATAGCAGCAGTTGCAATATTTGGATAATTTGCAGCGTCCGAAAAATCTTTTGCAATCTTAGAATCCATATACTTAAAATCCGGCAAATAAACGTCAATTAAACCATCTAATTCCTGAATAGTAGAGAGTTTGTCGTAAGAATTTGTATTATAAACAAAAGTAGTTTTTACACCAATTTTTTTGAGATGCTCAATAATTGCTTTTACCTGAGGAATAACGTGGCTCGGAGAAACGAAACCAACGGAATTGCAACCACTTTCTAAAAGTTCAAGGATTTGCGAAATGACTTTATCAAAACTCATTTCAAAGTTTGGATTAGATTTAGCGCGGCTGATTTGATGGTTTTGGCAGTAAATACATCGAAGATTGCAGCCGGTAAAAAAGATATTGCATATACCAGAAGAGCCGCTTATAAGCGGCTCTTCTCCTAAGTGTCTGCAAATTGTAGATATTGAGAAATTTAGATTAGTATTGCAATAGCCGAGTTTTTCTGAATTTCGGTTTGCATTACATAATCTTGGACAAATATTGCATTTATCCGTTCTAATCATTATTTATCTTGCCTCTGTTAATTCTTTGAATTTCATATAAACGTCTTGATTAACTGAAAGAGTAGCAAGATAGTAAGAAACTGAATTTCTTGTCTTAGAAAGATAATTGGAAGGAACTGCAATATATATTCTTTCGTTTGGAAATTCAGCTTGGATTAGATTAAACATATCATTTGCTTTGTCGAAATCATCAGTAGTATGAAGGAAAGACAACTGAGAAACAGGCAAAGAAACAAGCTCGTTAAAAGGGGAGTAGCATAGCATAAGAATTTCAGAGGTGCTGGTATTGGTATCTTCGGCAGTAAGAGATTCGATTTTAAGCGTTGGGACGCCGAAACCGTCAATTTCATTTGCTGCTTTATAAGACAGGTCAATAATCCTTTTTTTCACAAAAGGACCTCTGTCGTTAATTCTTACGAGAGTAGATTTATTGTTTGAAGTATTTGTTACTTTCACTATAGTGCCGAAGGGAAGCTTACGGTGTGCTGCAGTGCTTGCATGCATATTGTATTTTTCACCGCTTGCGGTTTTGCGCCCATGAAATTTCTTTCCATACCAAGATGCTTTACCTTCAGTTGCTTTAAGTTCTATGGAGGGATAATAAATTTCATTAATTGAGGAGTCAATAGATAGGAGGTCTTTTAGTTCGAAGCCATCTATTCTACCGTTGTTTTCCCCGGCTATTAATTTATATTCGTTGCTACTTCCTGCCTTTAAGAAAATTGTTACAAGAGTGATAAAAGAGAATAATAAAATAGATGAGCCAATCCTCTTTATGCTGATTGCCTTGCTATTATACTTTTGCAGACGCTCTTTTATGAATTCTTTTAACATTTTTACCTTTAAAAATTAAACAAAATATTACAATTTGTAAATTATGCACTTACAAACTTTTTAAACTTAAAGTTTTTTTGGTTATATTACAATTAATGAGAAATTAAATTTTTTTAATTATTTTTTAATAAAAAGTGAAAAATAGATTAAATCAAGATGTTAGCTATAAAATTGCAGTTGTGAGAACTGACGGACTTGGCGATATGATTTTAACTCTTCCTATGTGCCAGGCGTTAAAAGAAATAAATAGTAATTCCCATATTACATTGCTTGCCTCGTCTTATACTGCTCCTGTTTTAGAAAACTATCCTTTTATTGATAATGTTATTTTCGTTGATAAATCAATAAATAGTATTTGTAGAATTTTTAGAGAAAATAAATTTGATATTGTATTTTTTCCAAGACCTAAATTTGAGGAATCGCTTGCTGCTTTTGTTTCTCTGCTTAAATACAGAGTTGGGAGTGGTTATCGCTGGTATTCTTTTCTTTATAATAAAAAAGTATTTGAGCATAGAAAAGATGCAAAATTTAATGAAGCAGAATATAATTTGCATTTAGTTGAGCATTTCTTTAATTTAAAGCTTGAGTTAAAGCCCACAAAGCTAAATGCTACAGAAACAGCAGTTGATTCACTTAAAAAGAAAATAAATAATATATATTTCGATGTTGAAAAAGAAAAGTATATAGTTATTCACCCCGGAAGCAAGGCATCGGCAATGGATTGGTCGCCGGTTAATTTTGGGTATTTAGCATCAGAAATAATTAAAGAAAGTGATGTAAAAATTGTAATTACCGGAGTTGCCGGCGAGTTAGAGCTATGCGATAATGTCAATTCAATTTGCACCGAAGCATTTAATCTATGTGGTAAATTGAGTTTGCCAGAAACCATTGCCCTTATTTCAAAAGCAAAATTATTTATTTCAAATTCAACGGGTGTTTTACATATTGCTGCTGCTCTTGGCGTTCCAGTTATCGGTCTTTATCCCAATACTCCACATATTTCAAGCAAACGCTGGGGACCTCTCACAGAAAAATCCACAATAATTTCACCTCCTCAAAATAGCACAACTGAATACAATGACGATATGAGCCAAATTACAGTCCAAACTGTTTTTGATGCTGTTAAAGTCAAATTATCAACAAGTTGATAGTATGGCTTAGAATTTTTAATAGTAGAAAAGAATAGATATTCCATATCTGGCAGATATGGAATATCTATCTACTTAAAATCAGATGATAATTCTGTAAATAACTGCTAAACAATAGTTAAGTGATAAAAAAGCCAAAGAGGTTCATTCTGAGGCGTATATAAACCCCAAGATAAAGGAAGACCTTCTTTTATCGTGAGTTACCAATGACATCGTAGTTTGTCATTCTGACGAATGTCAGAATCCATCTTGGTTTTCCCTAAAAGAGAATGGACAAAGAAATATTTTAGTCATTAGTCATTGGTTATTAGTTGTTAGTAAAATACGAATGACTAATAACGAATGACTAATGACCTATAACAACTATTTTTAAGATGGATTCTGACATCCGTAAGCATTACACTTTTACTTATGTCATCTCTATTTAAATAAAGCACTTCCTTTATCTGGGGGTTCGAAATGACAAGACTGCGAAATAGCAAACTACGAGGGGACCAAGAGTTCTGAAGTTACGTATTTGAAATTACTTAAACATCGCAAAAAAAGAAAGTTAAAATATTCATTTGAAAGAAACGTTAAATTTTAATATTAAAAGAAAAATAATTAAATAAATAATTTTATTGGTAAAATGAAAAGAACAATAATTATTGCATTAATAGCAATTAGCATTATTCTCACTGCTTGCTCAAGTGCTGAAGAAACTTCCAAGAAGGAATTAACGATAATCAAGACTCAAAGTGGATTGCAGTATGGCGATATTCTTTTAGGTAAAGGCGAACCTGTAAAATCTGGTCAGAAGCTAACAGTGCATTATGTCGGCACATACTTAGACGGCACAAAATTCGATAGTTCACGCGACCGGAACCAGCCATTAATTTTTACTATCGGAAAGGGTGAGTTCGGAAAGGGCTGGGAAGAAGGAATTATGGGAATGAGAGTTGGTGGAAAACGTAAACTAATTATTCCTCCTGATTTGGGCTATGGTAAAGATGCTTCCGGAACTAATCCAGGCAATTCTACTTTGGTGTTTGAAGTTGAACTTCTTGATGCAAAGTAGCTATGAATACAAACTCAATTATTTTAATAGAACCAAAAGTTACTTTAAACTTTTATCCTTTTTCAATTTTGCATACAGTTTTTGAATTAAGATGTGGTGCTTTCCGGTTATTCGAAAAAATTGGGAAGCTATTTCCTAATTCAAATATTTCTTTCTTATCGGAAAGGATGGAACATTTAAATTGCTTTTTAGAAAAATTTAATTTAAAGAATCCTGTTCCAAGCAAAAATAATGTTCTTTTTTTGTTAGCTAATGTTCTTCCAACCACTTGCTTTTATAAGGAACTTAAAGAAAAGTACGATGTATTTTTTGAGAATTCAGAAAATAAAAAGGATATTGTTTGTTTTACCAAAAATAATATACCGTTCGCTTACTTCTTTCCTGAACTTGATTATGATTTAATAAATAATTATTCTGTAAATAACTTAGAAGAAAATTCATTCCCAAAAATAGAGATAAATTCAGTAAAATTTTTGGATTATATTTGGGATGTAATTGAATACAATAGTTTAGCAATTGAAGATGATTTCCAGTTTTTCCATTCCGATTATCAAAAACAAAATAAAAATACAACTTGCCTCAATAGAGATAATATTTATATTTCTGAAACTGCAGACATAATGCCGGGAACGGTATTAGATGCAAGTAATGGGGTAATAATTATTGATGATAACGTTAAAATAATGCCAAATTCAGTAATTATCGGACCTTGCTTCATTGGGAAAAATTCTACAATTAAAGTTGCTGCAAAGATTTACGAAAAAACTGCTATTGGTGAGTTTTGTAAAGTAGGTGGCGAAGTAGAAAATTCAATAATTCAATCCTACTCAAACAAGCAGCACGATGGCTTCCTCGGACATTCTTTCATTAGTGAGTGGGTTAATCTCGGTGCCGATACAAACACTTCTGATTTAAAGAACAATTATGGTGAAATAAAAATAAATATTGGTGAACATTCAATTAAAACCGGCAGAATGTTCCTCGGGCTTTTATGCGGCGACCATACAAAATCTGCTATAAATACAAGTTTTACAACAGGAACTGCAGCTGGAATATGCAGTATATTATTTCATAGTGGCTTCCTTCCAAATTATATTTCTTCTTTCACATGGGGAGGCAATGCTGAAAACTCAGTTCTTCATCAGATTGAAAAAGCAATAGAACTTGCAAAAGTTGTAATGGCAAGGCGAAACAGAATTCTCAGCAATGGAGAAGAACTTTTAATAAGAAAAGCATTTGAAGGAACGGCAAACAACTGAAAAAATAAAGATGTTCTACATCTCGGAGATGTAGGACATCTGGCTTTTTATTAAAATCTAATTCCTAAACTTAGGGAAAGGAAGATACCACCGAAATCAGTAAGCGGTCTGTCTTTTAAACTTTCGAGACCTTTTCCGCCGAAGGGAATGAAGTAATACCGGGCATTAACTCCCATAAGTGTTTTACTGTTAGCACTAAAATACGCACCGGCTCCTAAAAATCCACCCCAACGAACGTAAGACTCTGCATAGCCCCAACTTGAGAAAAATTCCTTTGAGTAAGGAGTTGAAATAATAAGTGAAGGTCCAAAACCTAAATTTACATAAGGTTTCAAGGATTCTGATATAACACCGGAAAAAAGATAATGCTGAAGCCCAAAAGTAAGTGGTAACACAAATAACCTGTTTACTTTGTCTGGAACTGACAATCTCCAAACTTGAGCGGCTTCGTCCCAGATATAATAATCAAATTCATCAGAATTTCTGGCTCCAGATATATACAAACTTGTAAAAAAAATCAAATCATCGGACAGATTGACATTGTAAAAACCTCCCACACCAAATCCACTTCCGGAAAAAAGTAAATCAATACCCCATGCTTTTTGCAAGGAATTTCCACTAAATTGTGGATTAATTAATGGACGTGGTGAATTAAATACAAAGACGGTATCTGGATTGAAAACTGGCGGCTCTTCACCCTTGATTTGTGAATATAATTGATTTATTGCGAAAATCAATACTGCTGTTATTATTATTATTATTTTACTCATAATCTGTTTTTTTAATTATATAACGATTAATTTAATTGAAAAATTGTATATAAATTTAAAGTTTTGTAATTTGCATATAAGAAGAATGCAAATAGAGAAAAAGTTTTCTCTATAAAATGAAATGGAAAAAAATGAAATTATATGATTTCTTATCAAGATTAGAAACATTGCTTCCTCCTGAAACTGCTATGGATGGTGATAAAATAGGACTGCAGATAGAAAGTGAGGTCGATTTTGTTACAAAAGTTTTATTGTGTTATGAAATTAATTCTAACATAATAAAAGAAGCAACCGAGCAAAACTGCAATTGTATTATTAGTTTTCACCCGTTAATTTTCAACCCCTTAAATAAAATTTCTTTTAATGACAGAACAGCAAAACTTTGCTATGAACTAATCCAGAACAAATTAAATCTCATCATTATTCACACAAATTTCGATACCTTCTCAGAAGGAACTTCAAAAATACTTTCAAATAAATTAAATCTACACTTTCAGGAATTTTTGATACCAGATAAAAACTATACTAATTTCGGTATGGGAGTTATTTCAATACCAGAAAGACCAATTTCACAAAACGATTTGTTGGAAAGAGTTAAAAATGTATGCTCTTCTCCACTTCGTTATTCAAGTGGAAAAAATAAAGACATAGAAACAATTGCCATAGTCGGTGGAAGTGGAAGTAGTTTTATTCCTCAGGTATTAAAGAAAAATATAGATGCTTTCATTACTGCTGATGTTAGTTATCATAAATTCCATCAGACAAAAGATAAATTAATGCTTATTGACCCCGGGCACTATGAAATGGAGCAATTTGTTCCTTTCGGAATGTATGAACTTCTTAAAAACGAATCTGAGCTATCAAGTATAGAATTTATAGCTTCTGAAATATGCACAAATCCGGTAGATTATTATCCGGATACAGAAAATTTTAAAAAATTACAAAAACTGAAAATAAATAAATATCAATAAATCGGGAAAATAATTGATGCAAAATGAGTTAAAATACTTAGTTTATATATCGCAACTTGACTCAAGATTAGACGAATTTGAAGAAGACTTGGGCGATTTGCCTGAGCAATTAAAAGCTATTCAGCAAAAATTTGATAATCAATTAGCAATGGTTAAAGAAACAGAAAAAATCTTAAGCGACGTTCGTAAATTTGCAATTAATTCCAAACAAGCTTTGAGCGAATTGAAAGATAAAGAACAAAAACTTTCAGACAGACAGTTCCGTGTTCGCAATAACAAGGAATTTGATGCTATAACAAAAGAAATTGAGCATATACGCCAGGAATACAACAAAATTACGTCTGAAATGAGAAATATTAGCGTCAAAGAAGATAATCTTATTCAAATGCTTGAGATGCAAAAAAAAGACAGATTCGAAATAGACAAAGAATTAAAGGAAAAGCAAAAAGAATTTGATGCTATTTCAAGTGACCAAAACGAGGATATTAAAAAGTTAAAAAATAAGAAAAAAGAATTTGAAAAGAAAATAAATCCACATACTTTAGAAGAATACAATCGGATTAGAGGTCATCTCAAAGATGCTGTAGTTTTAGCTAAACGGAATAGTTGCACCGGTTGTTACTCTGCTATCCCCCACCAAAAAATTGTTATGCTAAGAAATAATATGGATAAATTATTCTTTTGCGAAACCTGCGGTAGAATTTTATACCCAGAAGAATTAATTTTAGAAGAGAATTATTTGTATTAATCATTTTTTTTTGTTAAATTGAATTAATATTAAAAATGGAGGAAGCGGGCAACTGCATTTCATTGAAATGAGGAAAGTCCGAACACCATAGAACAGGATGCTTCGTAACGCGAAGGCAGTGAGCAAAAAGCTAACTGACGGAAAGTGCAACAGAAAGAATACCGCCTTAATATTTATTATGGTAAGGGTGAAACGGTGAGGCAAGAGCTTACCAGTGCAACAAGTGATTGATGCAGCTTGGCAAACCCCATCCGGTGCAAGATAAAATAGAGATGTAGTGGGCATCTGCCCTTTCAGATTGTTCGTTTGAATGAGTTTACTCTATACATCCGGGTATATCGCTTGAGCTAAATGGCAACATTTAGCCCAGATTAATAGTTGCCTCGGGCTTCGGCTCAAGACAGAATTCGGCTTATAGCTTTCTCTTTAATTATTAATTATTAATTGTTAATTATTAATTATTAATTATTAATGTCCATTAATTTTTTCATTAAAAATTATAAACTATGGTGTTATCTTTAAACTATAAACTATAAGTTCATAACAATTAACAATTAATAATTAACAATTAACAATTAACAATTAAATTACGGAGCAAATATGAAAATCCCAGAAGACCCATTTATAAGAGAGCTTCTTCCAGAATTTGTAGATACCTGGATAAAGGACATTACCGAGCAGTACAGTGTATTCATTAATGAGAAAAATGGTGCTGAATTATATCGTTTGGCTCATACAATTAAGGGGTCCTGTTTTCAGTTTGGATTAGATGAAATCGCAGAAATGGGCATTACAATTATGGGATACGCAAAGGCAGAAGATTTCGATAGTGCTGCTCCAATGGGAAAGAAATTAATTGATTCTTTTAGCAATGTAAAAAAGTTTATTGCTGAAAATAATATATCATAGAAGGTGATTATGAAAACTCTATTCTTTTCCTGCTTAATTTTATTAAGCTCTATGATTACTAATAGCCAAACCAGAATTGCAGTATTGCCATTTCAAAATATGGATGGTGATATGAACTTAAATCTCTGGTGCTACGAATTACAGGATTCATTGGCAAAAGCTCTTCTTTCTGAAGACCCCGAAGAACAGTATTACCGTATAGTTCCAAGCGATTCAGTTGAAGCACTACTTACTGAATTTAATATTGACCCCAGCAATCCTCAATATCAATCAGATGTTTGGAAAACTATTAAATTACTGAATGTTAAAAAAGTTGTTACTGGTAATTTTAACATTCAATATAATAATATTTTAATTAATGCTTATATTTATAATGTGCGGACACGGGTTGCTGACCCGGAATTTCAGGCAAAAGATATTTTTCTTGAAAAACCAGAATATATTAAATCTATAAGCATATTACTTCCTAATCTTATTCCCGGATTAAAGAAATAGTATATTTTTTTGCTACTGAAATACATTCTGAAAACAGAAAAATCTTAATATTATTCTTTCATTCAGAAGTTTGTTTAGCCATACTTTCAACTTGTTGTTCGTATGGCTTTTTTAATTACAATCTAATACCAAGTTGCATTCAAAGATACATTTAAAGATGTCATTCCGAACCCCAAGATAAAGGAAGACCTTTATTTTAATAGAGATGACATTAATTTACCCTGTCATTCTGAGGCGAATATAAACGAAGACGTTTACTTTTGAGAAAATGAACTA
>CAZCLJ010000090.1:0-14954 GCA_964499465.1 uncultured Hyphomicrobiales bacterium | reverse complement strand
CAATTGTCAATTATCAATTATCAATTATCAATTGTCAATTGTCAATTATCAATTAGTATTCATTTCTTCCAGTTCTCTTTCAAACCAGACGATAAAGTCAAAATCCTGATTGATAATAGTTTTTAAGTTATTTTGTTCTAATTCTTTTAGTTGAATAATCACATTTGAAATTAATTTTAGTTTTTCATTTTGGTTTTTAATATTACATACAGTTCTAAAGAATTTTATAAGTATTTTTTCTATTGGTAATTGTTTTCTTTTAGAACGAATAGTTTTAGCCCAGGAATTAACAGAATATAATAAATTTTCAAAATTGCCTAATTTATAATGAGCAATAAATTCAAATATTTTAAAAAGAGCAGATTCAATAGTAGGACCTTCAATTTTGAAACTTTTATTTGATAAGGAAATAGCAGCATTGTAGTTACAAATTTCAATATAAGCTCTAATAATTAATAATTGTAAGTATTTAATTTCATAATGATTACTAATAGGTTTATTCAGAATGAAATTTTTTTCTGCTTCTAATCCCAAATGATATGCTTCTTCAAAATATTTAATCTGGTGATATAATTCTAATTTCCTTATGAGTATAACCTTAGTAATATATTGAGTTTCTTCAAAAGTTTGATTTTTTAAATTAATTAACTCATTAACTAAAGAATTAAAATCATCTTCTTTTTTTAATAAGCAGCAACAAAATAAATAATTATTCATTAATTGAAGATATTCATTTCTATTAAATAAATAAGAAAAGTTTTTCAATAAATTATATTGTTTTGTATTGTAATCATAATCCTGTTGATAATCAAATTTAATATAGCAACAAAGAGATTGTATATAGAACCAAATACTTTTAGCTTTAATACTTAATATCTTCTTTTTGGGTATAAATGGTGAATGACCATATAATTGAATAAAATGATTTAAATCAAATCCATAAAAATCTTCATTTAATTGATATTGTTGTAACTCGGCTTTTATAATCAATAATTTATTAATATTTTTAATAATTTTTAAAACTTTTTTTTGTTCTTTATAAAGTTCTTTTAATTTAGAATAATTAACAATAAAGCAATTTTTGAAGCAAAGAGAAATTTCAATATTAATTAATTGAAGCAATAATTCAAATTCCTCATAATGATAAGCAATTTTTTTAGTATTAATTAAATATTTTTGTGCTTTGGTATATAACTCTTTCTCAATAAGAATTTGAATAAAATGAATATCTTTATGAATCTTCCATCTATGGGAATTTTCAAATCTGTTATTAGTTAAACTTATTAAAATCTTTTCTAATAATTGTTCTTTAACTGCAGAAAATTTTTTTAAATTAATTTTGGGTTTAATATCATTACTTAAATCATCTGCAGAAATAACACCTTTTTTTAAAATATCATTATAAAGTTGAAAATAAAATGGCTCTGAAATTTCTTTATTTTTAATAAATTTTACAAAGTAATTCTTTTCAGATTTAGTTAACTTAAATACTAATTTATTAACTGTATTGTCCATAAAAAATTATTAATATATTGATTAAAAAAGAATTAACTTTTGATGTAATAGGTAAATTACAAAAATATTTTCTTTTTTTCAAATAATTTTTTAATATAATTTGAATATTAAGGAATAAATCAGATAAATAATGGTTATAAAATAAGTAGAAAAAGATAGAAAAAAGTGTTATTCTTAATTTTAGAATAAATCAAATTATCAATAAGCAGATAATTTAGCAGAAGAAAAGATAATAATCATTTATAATATATACTTATTATTACAAATAATTCTTTTTTTTAATTTTATTTAGGAGGTCTCAATGAATATATTATCAAAATTCTATTGTTCAATCTTATTATTATTTTTTATTTTATGCTTTAATAAAGCAGAAGCACAGGATTGGAATTTGCTCTGGTCTTATAATATAGACGAGCAGGTAAGCGTTGGTCAAAGTGGAATAGAAACTGACGGAGTTTATATCTATACTAATCTAACTGGCTCTAATAGTTATGCCAAATATGATTTAGAAGGGAATTGGATTGAAACTTTTACAATACCTGAATCACCAAATAATGTTACTGATTTAGCTTATGACGGACAATATTTTTATTGTGGAAATTCAAATACAATTTCTCCAATTTATACTTTGGATTTTTCAACTCAATCAATTGTTGGAGCAATTATAGTTCCAACAAATACAGCCAAACACATAGCTTATGATTCAGAAAATGAAGGATTTTGGTATGGTAACAATTCATCAGATATTTATTTAATCAATCGAAGCGGAGAAATTCTTTCAACAATAGATACAGAATTGCTTAGTGTAACTCAAATTACTGGTTCTGCTTTTGATAAGTATAGCGAAGGAGGTCCTTATCTTTGGTTGCACAGCTCATCTTATATGGAAAGTCAAAGTGCTGTTATTCAAGTAAACATAGCTACTGGAACTACTACTGGAATATGGCATGATGTAGCTGTTGAAAATGGTGCTGGTATATCCTGTGGTTTATTTAACTCTGTAGAAGTATCTTCCGGTAATTTTGTCATAGGAGGTATTGTTCAGGGAGATAATATTACAGCTTTTGCTTATTCAATAGAACAATTAGGAACTTTACCAGTAGTATTGACATCTCCGGAAGATAATTACTTCGGAGCCAGTAGCTTACCTTTATTTCAATGGCAAGCTGCTGAAGATGCAATATCTTATCAAATCCAGGTATCTGCCCAAAGCAACTTTGCTACAACTGAAATAAATATTAGTGATATAATATCTTTAGAATATCAAACCCCCGAGAATTTGGAATTAAATGAATTAACACAATATTTCTGGAGAGTAAGAGCTAAATATTCTAATGATGAGTTTGGATTATGGTCAAAGAAGTTTAATTTTATTACAACTGGTAATTTAACGCAACCAATTTTGATAGCACCGGAAAACAATTTGTCCGGATTGTCTGCTAATATTCAATTAATATGGACTGGAAGCATTATAGCAACGAACTATATTCTTCAGATATCGAATAATATTGATTTTACAAATCTAATATATAATGAGACAGAATTAACCAATACTCAATTTAACACAACCGGACTTGAACAAAATACTCAATACTGGTGGCGGGTAAGTATGTATAATGCAACAGACACAAGTATTTGGTCAGAAGTATGGACTTTTTCGACAGGGTACTTCTTTCAAATTGGTGATGGAACAACATACAATTCACAAGCCATTTATCCCGCGCCTTATGGTAATATGATGCCGGGTTCGAGGCAGCAGTATTTAATTCGGGCAAATGAACTTTTAGCAGTAGCTGGTGGTGCCGGTTATTTAAACTCAATTAGCTTTAATGTAGCTTTGATTAATTCTGGTGCTGGTTTGCATGATTATCAGATTAAATTGACCAACACTAATATAGAAGCATTAAATAATAATGTAGTAATTGGAAATTTAGAAACAGTATATTATAATGAATTATATACTCCTGTTCTTGGTTGGAATATGCACACATTTTCAACTCCTTTTTTATGGGATGGTGTATCGAACATTGTTGTAGATGTTTGTTTTAATAATCTAACAACAAGGTCATTCAACGAATCTACATACTGGACTCAATGTTCATTCCAGTCTTCCCGAACTTATTTAGGTGTTATGGATAATAATACATGTATAGGTACCAGATGGTTAAATTTATCAATGTCACGACCAAATATGATGTTTTCTTTTGAACCAGCCGGCATAGCACCACCAATTTTAGAAACGCCGCTTAATCAAGCAATTTGTATTTCAACAACTCCACTTTTTGACTGGTCAGATGTTGATGGTGCAACAAGTTATAGTATACAGATTTCTACAACTGAAGATTTTCAATCAATCGTATTTGAACTATCCGATATAACAGAATCAGAGTTTCAACTTACTGAAGCAAATGAATTATATGAAACATCTCAATATTACTGGAGAGTAAATGCAAGTGACAGTGTTAGTGCAAGTATATGGTCTGCAGTAAGAAATTTTATTACTGAGGGTGATTTATTAGCTCCATTACAATTATCACCACCATTTAATGGCAGTCAATTAGCATCTTTTCAAAAATTCACATGGGAACAAGTCTATTCTGCATCAGATTATAATTTACAAATTGCTACTGATGAAAACTATGAAAATATAATTTATGATATTAATACAGAAAGAACAGAATATATAGTAACAAATTTACCTAAAAATTCTAATATTTACTGGCGTGTAAATGCTTATAACCAATGTGCAGTCAGTCAATATTCTTCATCTTATTTTACTACAAATAATGATAATATAGCTTATGGATTCAATGGCTCATGGCAAAATATGGGTTATGTCGTATTTTCTTTAAATAATCCAGGAAATATGCTTTTATTAAAGACTATGGAAAATCTTCTAATTGTTAAATCCGGAGCTTGGGGAGATGGTGAATGGTTTGCTATAAATTGGTCTAATCAATTAATAAAAATAAACACTCAAACAGGTGATACAACAATAATTAGAATAAATTCAGCTCCAACAATACAGGGATTAGCTTACGATGTTCAAACTAATGTTTTGTATGCTTTGGGTATTGATAATGGAGTGAATAATCTTTATACAATAGATTATGTTGCAGGAGAAATTACTTTGGTTGGCAGTCTAAATTCAGCTTTTAACTTTAACAGTTTAGCAGCATCTGTTGATGGTGAATTATATACTATTTGCAGTTATGATGATAATTTATACAAAATAGACAAGTATACTGCAAAAGCTACGATTATTGGCCCAACTGGTGTAAATTCTACTTTTCGTGAAAGTTCTGAATTAGAATTTGATAATAATAATAATATTTGCTATTGGTCTTGCAAAGAAAGATTATATACAGTAGATATAGCAACAGGTGTTGCATCTCTTTTAAGTCAATTTCCCAATACGGATGATATTACCAGTTTGGCTATTCCTTATATACCAGCTTGTCTCAGTTTCCCACAATTAAATTATCCTGGAAACAAAGATGTTTGTATTGATTTATTACCAGAATTTGATTGGAATGCCGTCGAAGGAGCAACAAATTACACTATTCAAATAGCATCTGATTTTGAATTCAATGAAATTATATTCGAAGAAGATGAAATTACAAATACAGAATTTATTTTACCTCAGGAAAACTCATTAGATAACCAATCTTTATACTATTGGAGAGTAATGGCTTATGGTAATGACAATTGCACAAGCTATTGGTCTTCCCGGAATAGTTTTGTTACAGAAGGCGATTTAGCAGAGCCAATTCTTTTAAATCCACTGAACTACGAAACTAATTGCTATACAAGTTTAAATTTAATTTGGGAAAAAAATCCCGGTGCAACGACCTATAATATTCAGTTATCAACTGATTCTGAATTTGATAGTCTTGTTATTGACGAATCAAATATAGAAGATAACTTTTATTTTGTTAGCAACTTATCAGTAAATACCCAATATTGGTGGAGAGTTCAAACTTACAGTATCTGTAGTGTAAGCGATTGGTCATTCGGAAATACATTTACAACAGGTGTTTTTATTACAATAGGGACAGGAGAGAATTATAATTATGAAAATAATTATCCGGCTCCTTATGGAAATTCTGCAGATGGTGCAAAGCATCAAATTTTGATTTTAGCTGAAGAACTTTATGGAGCAGGAGCTTTAGGAGTTCCTATTAATTCTTTAGCACTTGATGTCGCTCAGTTATATTCAGGAGCAACATTAAACGATTTTACAATAAAAATTAAGCATACAACAAATCAGGATTTAGATTTACCATTTGATACATTAGAATGGACAACCGTTTATGGACCGATAGATTATACTCCAACTCTTGCATGGAATACTCACTATTTTAATAATGATTTTAATTGGAATGGAGCATCAAATATCCTTATTGATGTTTGTTTTAATAATCCAGAATGGACATCTTCAATGAATGAAGGTATGCATTACCACGAAACAGCATTTAATTCAACAAGATGGACAAATGGTAATGGTATGACTCTATTTTGTGAAAATCCAAATAATCCAACTCTTTCAAAATTAAGACCAAATATGGTTTTGGGATTGGACTTTTCCGGAGTTATTCCACCTCAATTAGAACTTCCAGTAACTAATACACTTTGTAATTCAACTACTCCGCTTTTCAACTGGAGTGATGTAGAATCTGCAAACAATTATAATCTTCAGATATCCACAACATCAGATTTTACAGAAATAGTGTTTGATAGTTTAGAAATACAAATATCTGAGTATCAGCTATCTGAACTAAATGAACTTAATGATAATACTCTTTATTATTGGAGAGTAAATGCAAGTAATGGTTCAAACGTAAGTAACTGGTCAAAGGTATCTGCTTTTGTTACTGACGGTCAATTACCTCAGCCAGTTCCAGTTTTCCCGTCAAATGAATATAACGCATTTTTACCTAATGGAACCTTGGTTTGGAATAAATTTGATGCTGCTTTATATTATAGTGTTCAGGTTTCTGCAGATGAAACTTTTGAAAATATAATAATAAATGAAAATGATATAATTCAATCTAATTTACAGGCATATAATTTAGAATCCAATACTAATTACTGGTGGAGAGTAAAAATGAGTAGCCCCTGCAGCGAAAGCCAATGGTCTGAAGTATTTACTTTTAAAACATCTGGTATAGCTTATATTGGTAATGGAACTACATACAATCAATTATTTGAATATCCAGCCCCTTATGGATGTATGGAAGCAGGAGCAAAACATCAAATTCTTATTCGTGCAGAAGAATTGATTAATGCAGGTATTGCTCCGGGTGATTTAAATTCATTAGCTTTTAATGTTGCTCAAATTAACTCCGGCGATGTATTAACTAATTTCACTATTAGCATTAAAAATACAAATGAAAATGAAATTGGAGCACAATGGGATATGCAAAACTGGAATTTAGTTTACGGTCCAGTAGATTATATACCAACTCTCGGTTGGAACAATCACCAGTTTGAAAATCCTTTCGCATGGGATGGTATATCTAATATTTTAATTGATGTTTGCTTCAATAATGATGAAAATGCCCAGGATGTTAATGAAAGTTTTTATTATACTACAACTGAATTCTTGTCAGTCAGATACTTCGCAAGTACTGAAAATGTTTGCACTCAACCATATTGGACCAGTACTTCTTTTAAGAGACCAAATATTATGTTTTCTACTCCTTCTATTTCGGAAATTGAAGCACCTACATTAACTGCTCCAGCAAATAATGCTATCAATATTTTTATTACTCCGGCTTTTGAATGGAATACTACTACTGGTGCTTTAAACTATACATTACAGGTTTCAACTTCAGATGATTTTGCGACTGTTCTTTTAGAAAAAACTGGTTTGATTACTCCAAATTATACTATTCAAGAATCTGAAAAACTTTCCGAATCAACAACTTATTTCTGGCGTGTAAAAGCAATAAACAATGATATTTTAAGCGACTGGTCAGCAGTATGGTCATTTACTACTAAATCAGAATCTCAATTTGTTTCCCTTGCTTCCGGCTGGCATATGATTTCTTCTTATATTGAGCCAGTAAATGATACTATTCCAAATGTATTTTCTGACCTTGTTTCAAATCTAAAAATAGTGAAAGATGGTGCAGGAGAAATGTATGACCCAACATTTAATATCAACACTATTGGAAATTGGAATAATGAAGACGGATATTTAGTTAATATGTTAAATGATGATGAGTTAACGATTACCGGACTAAAACTAATTCCAGAAGAATCACCAATTAATTTAAATAATGGCTGGAATTTATCTGCTTACTTGCGCGATAATGACATTGCACCAACTGCTGCCCTTGCTTCAATCTCTCCATCATTAGTTCTTGCAAAAGACAACGCTGGTGGCATTTTCAGCCCAAGTTTCGGAATTAATACTCTTGGAAATATGCAATCTGGTCAGGGATATTATTTCTATATGAATGATGCTGCAGAACTTACTTATCCAGCAAACTCTGCTCAAAAAGCTGTTGCTGGTGATGAAATAACTCCTCTTGCAAAATACAACATTCCAACCATTGGAAACACTGGTAAAAATGCAACTTTACTTATTTCAATAGAAAATAATGATGGAAATGAAATTGGAGTTTACAATATGAATGATGAGCTAATTGGTTCTGGAGCATTACATAACGGTATTGCTGCAATAACAATTTGGGGAGATGACGAAGCTACTCAAAATATTGATGGCGCAAAAGATAATGAATATTTAAACATAAAAATTTACAATACAAACGACAATACAAGTAAAGAAATTTCTTTAAGTCAAATTAAAGAAATAACAGGCAATACAGAACAAAACGCATTATTCTACAAAACAAATTCAATCTTTGTAGCCAAAGCAATTGCAAATGATGAATCTGGTTTTGCAATGTCAATTAAAAACATACCCAACCCAGTTGAAAGCAACGTAGTATTTGAATTTAGCTTAACAAACGAAGCACAAGCGGAAATACAGATTTACAATTCTACTGGCGAATTAGTTGCAAGCATTGGAAACGGAAATTATTCTGCTGGATTGCACAGAATTAGCTTCGATGCAAGCAATTTAGCAAGCGGAATGTATAATATTGTGTTGAGTTCTGGAAGCAAGAAAGTAACATCGTTTATGATTGTGGACAAGTAGTTAATGATTAATGATTAATGATTAATGTTAATTGTTGTTGGTTTATGGTTATTGGTTTGTGGTTTATAGTCATTCTGACGGATGTCAGAATCCATCTTAAAAATAGTTCTTATAGTTTATAGTTTATGGTTAATGGTTTATGGATTGCGGTCATTAGTCATTAGTCATTGGTAGAAGAAAAATACGAATGACGAATGACGAATGACAAATAACTAATGACAAATGACGAATAACGAATGACGAATGACGAATGACGAATGACGAATAACTAATGACCATAAACTGATAGCCGATAGCCGAAAACCATAAACCTAAAACCATAAACCATAAACGCTTCTTCCCGAGTGAGAATACAAAGAATCTCCTTTATGATTGTGGGTAAATAGCTATCGGTAAGACCTCCGTAGCTGTTGAAAAGTCCAGTATCGCAAGATGCTGGACATTTATTATAATAGAGTTTACTCTTTTACTCAATTTCAGAACTACAGACCCCATAATGAAAATAAAGGAGTTAGAATGGCTGCCTTATATAAAATAATATCGCAGTTAGCAAATATTCTTTTGTTAGTCATTAGTTGTTAATAAAAATACTAATGACTAATGACTAATAACAAATGACTAATAACTAAAAAAACTATTTTAAAGATGGATTCTGACATCCGTAAGAATGACACTTGAGTTATTTCATTTCCATTTAAATAAAGCACTTGCTTTATAAGGGGGGGCGAAATGACACCTTTCTGAGTAATTAGCTCAATTATTCTTTACGAAGCAAATCTCCTAACTCCTTTATTTTCGATATGGGGGTCAGGAGTTAGAAATATATGTTTTTTCCTAATATTAAATTATTTTTATTTTTGACAGTGTATATACAAACAATATTTGTATAATACAAAAAATATTAGTAAATTAATCAATGTATTTAAAGGATTTTTAATGGTTTCTAAGGTTTTTCAAGAAATAGAAAAATATATTTTCAGAAACCACCTTATTTACTTTTTGATTGTAGTTACTTTTATGTATGTGCAGAAAAGAATATTTGTTCTTAATTATAATTTTATTTACTTTTTTGGAGTTTAGGTTATGAAATTTTTACATACTTTTAGTTTCCTTTTATTGATTAATTTGATTTTGATTGACTCAGTTTCTGCTCAATCGGGTTGGGAAACTTTGGCACCACATCCAAACCCTCCGGGAGTTGCTGCTATGGCATCAGTCAATGGAAAGATTTATATTTTATCTGGTTCCGGCTCTGCATTAGGTGCTCAGACAAATACATATATGTATGACCCAGAAACAAATGAATGGACTCAAAAAGCAAAAATTCCGCAAGCATGTTACTGGGCTACTGCCAATGCTTCCAACGGAAAAATCTATGTGATGGGAGGCGGTCATCCTTATCCGGGCAAAAGTTATAATTTCATATATGACCCAATAACTGACAGTTGGTCAACCGGAGATACACTCCTAACTCCGAGAATGTATCATAGTTCAGCAGAATTAAACGGTAAAATATATTTAATTGGAGGGCAAAACGGAAGTCCGGTTGAGTACTACTTTGATGAATATGATACTCAAACTAATCAATGGGCCCGTAAAGAAAATAATTTGCATAATATGGCTTGGTACTGTTCTTTGGCGAGTTTAGGAAATAAAATTTATAGAATTGGCGGCGGCGGAGCTCCAAATTCCGTTACAACTTATTTTGAGTGTTTTGATACTGAAAATAATTCATGGACTCAGTTGCCGGATATGAAAACAAAATTCCATGCTTCTGTTGCTTTAACACATAATAATAAAATGTATTTAATAGGTGGTAACGCAAATGGTATTGATTCGGATACTATATTTGGTTATTATCCAGGGATAGAAGAATGGGTGCCTGAATTGATAAAACTTCCTCAGCCAAGAGTTTATCACAGAGGAGTGATTTGTGATGATTATATTTATATTTATGGTGGACAAAATACACAAAGCGACCCTATTGAAGGTTCATTAATTAGAATACATTTAGGTGGAAGTGATGTAAAAATTAATGAAAATGAACAAAATATAAGAATATTTCCTAATCCATCAAACGGTATATTTTATATAGATTTAAATTCATCTTTGAGTTTACAGGCAGATATAAAACTGTTTGACCTTTTTGGAAATATTATTGATTGTAAAATTGAACCAAGTTCCGAAAATCAAATTGTAGTAACTACCAATAACATTGAGAAAGGATTATATTTCGTAAAAATATCAAATTCCAATTTTGTTAAGGTATTAAAAGTTATAATAAATTAGGAGTTCAACTTTCCTAGTGTAACAATTCTTTGAAAAGCTGGTAATAATTTCTTGTCATTTCGAAACGAAGTGAGAAATCTCAAATTCTGTGGTAGCAATGACTTGAGAGATTTCTCGCTACGCTTACCAATGACATCGTAGTTTGTCATTCTGACATCCGTCAGCATTACACTTTTACTTATGTCATCTCCATTTAAATAAAGGTCTTACTTTATCTTGGGGTTCGAAATGACACAATATAATAAGTCTTTTAACGAATTACTACACTATTTATTGTAAGTGTATGTAATATAACAAAATATATATGAGTGTTTAAGTGTTTAAATCAAGTATAATACACCTCCCCTTTCCCCAGGGCTGATGTTAAAAGGTTTTATGAGCATAAGTAGTGTTTTCTAAGAATTTTTATATATAATCCTACCTGTAATGCACTACAAATCTGTATTCTTTTTCTTTTATTAATTAGGAAAGTTAAATTAGGAGCTTATAATGAAATATATTTTTATAACCGTATTTATTTTATTAAATTTATCACTTCTAAATTCACAAACAATAGTCAGCACTCAACCTGAATTAAGAAATGTGGTTTTGGAAGAATATACCGGAATAAATTGTGTTAATTGTCCTCAGGGACATTTGCTGGCTGAAAATGTAGCTAAAAAATTTCCCGGCAGAGTATCAATTATTAATATTCATCAGGGACATTATGCAATACCAAAATCCGACGACCCTGATTTCAGAACTAAATGGGGAGATGATTTAGCTAATTTATTTTCTGTAAATTCATACCCATCAGCAACGATTAACAGGATGAAGTACAATGGAAATGCTCTTATAAATAGGGGTGATTACCTTGCATTTTCGATGGATAGTGTATTGAACGGTTCATTCAGCCCAGTCAATATTGCAGCGAAAACTAAATGGAACGAAACAACAAAGGAGATTGAAATCTATGTTGAAGTATATTTCACAACAAGTGTTCCGAACCAGCCAAAATTGAATATTGTATTTCTTGAAAGTGGTATTCCGGGATACCAGACAGGGGCGCCAAGCTTACCGTATATCCACAATCATATTCTTAGAGATATGATTACAGGACAATGGGGTGAGGATTTGGAAAATTTTTCTGAAGGTTCTTTTTTCTCAAAAACTTATAAATACAAACCTGATTCCGAGTGGAATCTTGATAGTAGTGCATTTGCTATTTTTATTTCACAATCTGACAAGAAAAATATTTATACAGGAATAGAAATTCCCTGTCTTACCCCGAACCTTGTTATTAACTCTCAATCTAATGCTATTGGACTAATATCTCAGACAAATCCATTCAGAAAAGTTTATAGTATAAAAAATCAATCCGAAGATGATATTACAATAGCTCTTCAAACAAGAAAATCGGAAAGGACTCCAGACGACTGGTCAATAATAGTTGAGAATTATGAAACAGAGTTTTTGTTAGAGCCGGGGAATTCAAAAGATTTGGAAATAAGAATAGAACAAGGTCCAACAAAGGATATTGGTGATGCAATGATTGAATTTACTGAAAAAGATAATCCCAAACATCCCGTCTATTCTTTTCAGATGATAGCTATTTCTTCAGAACTTGATTATATTGAAGTAAATGATGGTTCTAAACCAACCGAGATTTTATCAGAGATAACTCCCCAATTTGTCTCAATTGATTATGAATTATTTAAAGAAGTCAAAAGTGAAATGAATGCACTACATATTGTTATGTGGAATACTGGAACAGGTAACGAATTAACAGCTGAAAATGCAACAATAATTGATAGTTTTTTAAACAAATCAATTAGAGTTCTTTTTAACGGCTCAGTTGCTATTCCCAAATTAGTTATATCTGAGCCAAATCATAAGCTGCTTTCAACTTTAGGATTTACTTTTGTTACAGGTAGCGATATAATTGCTAACACATATAATCTAATAGGAGTTACAGATGACCCAGTTGGAAATGGAATTAACATAAGCGCATTAACAAGAGCAAATTTAGGGAGCTTTCTTGAACCAATGACAATTACCAATAATAAAATTGCTTTCCCTGTTTTCATAGCCGAAGGTTCGGATAAAGTAATTAGTGTAAGGTCGGTTACATCGAATTCCAAAGCAATATATTTAAGTTTTTTTCTTGATGCAATTAAAGATAACGATTTAAAAAAGCAATTAATAGATAAATGTATAAAATGGCTTGATGAACCAGATGACGTTGACTATTGGGAAAATAATGACAAACAAATGATTGTTTATCCAAATCCTGCAAAGGAGTCTTTTTATTTATATAACTCTGGATCCCAAAAATTTATAGATTTTGCACTGTATGATTACGAGGGTAATGTCTATAGAATTTTAGCACAAAAAAATGATTCCAATTTTTATTATTTTTCAACCGAAAATTTAGTTTCTGGTAATTACTTTTTAGTTGCAAATTCAGAGCAGGGAAGGATAATCAAGAATATAATAATTTTAAAATAAAGGAATTTATGAGATTTGGTTCGTAAAAAACAATTTCGCAGTTAGCATTTATTATTTTATTAGTTATTTGTCATTAGTTTGTAACTGGTATGTTTATTTTGATACTGTTTTAATAAATATTAATCCTGCTTGTTTTATGTTATATAATATTTTAATACATCTTGATATTCTTTTAGTTAATGATTAAAATCATCTATAATATATATATGAAACAATATCTAAATTATTGAACAGAATAAACATACCAGTTTGTAACTACTAATAACTAATAACTAATAACTAATAACTAATAACTAATGACGAATAACTGATGACCTATTGGAAATGCTCATATTAAAATTTAACTTCTTAATATCAGGACTCCAGAATTCTTAACGATTATAAAGGAGTTGGAAGATTTGCTTCGTAAAGAATAATAGCGCAAATTACCCAGAAAAGGTGTCATTTCGAAACGAAGTGAGAAATCTCACAAGTCATTGCTACCAGAGAGTTTGAGATTCCTCACTTTGTTCGGAATGACAGACAATCATATTTTATCTTTAAAAGCAACTTGGTATAAAAACTCGTTACGAAGGCCCAAAAGTTCATTACGAAGACCTGAAAACGTAGTTTTCAATAAAATTCTACTTGAAAAACACTATTATAGCAACGTACAAATTGGAATAAGTCCTTTATTATCATTCAAATATAAAACAATGCTAAAATCTCAATGAAAGATTCAGAATTTTTTTTTAAACAATGCAAGAGGAATTTTATTTTTTGAAAATCTTTTGTCTTTGAACTGTGATTTATGTGATTAAGATGTCGCATAGATGTTCCACACTTAAGAAAGTGTGGCACATCTTTATTCTTTTCTTTTATCCCGCAATGGATTAGATTATATTCTTTTGTCTTTGAACTGTGATTTTTGTGATTTGTATGATGAAGATGATTATTTTTTGTCTGAACCTTGATTAAAAGGATTTAAAGATTGCTTGATTATTCTTTTTTAAATCAGGAAATCCTATAATCCTTTAATCAAGGTTCTGACTTTTGTGATGAAGATGATGAAGAAAGAAAATCATCTCGAAAGTCATACTATCATTGGGAAATGATAGCATGACAAGAAGATGTCATGCTAATAGCTTGCTGCTCGTATGACTTGAAAAACTCTGTCAATAAGCTAATAAGGTTTTGAACCGGTTTTTCTTTTTTCTACTAAGGTTTATTATTGAAATAAGGTTTTATTTTTTTAGAAAGGAACCTTATTTTTTTTAATAACCTTAGTAGAAAGAAAATCAACAAAGACCAATTAACCTTATTAGCTTATTTTCTAATCCAGATATGCGAATAGCTTGCTGCTCGTATATCTGAAGAATTGCATTTCGAAAGTAGATTTTTTATTTATCCCGCAAGGGATTTTATTATTGTAGAAAAAACAAACAACGAAACTGATTAATCCCGCCAGGGATTAGATTATATGTGTTTGCAAAATTTAATCCCTGGCGGGATAATT
>CAZCLJ010000089.1:0-14996 GCA_964499465.1 uncultured Hyphomicrobiales bacterium | reverse complement strand
AAGAGAGTAAGGGATTATCTTTGTTACAAATATCAAATCCCTAACGGGATATTTTTTTTCTTTAATCACACGGGACTGGTGCCTGGGTGCTTGGGATTAGAAAGAATTAACTCAATAACTGGTACTAGCGACTGGGCACTGGGGACTGGAAAGAATTTACCTAATAACCCAATAACCCAATAACCTAATAACTCCATAACCCAATAACTTCATAACCAATAACCCATTTATCACTTATCATTAATTATTAATAATTAATAATTAATCGTTCCGGAACCATTTCCGGCCTTACGTCATTTTTTGCATTGAAAAAAGTTGTGTTTTCTACTCCGCCGGGCAGCTTAAACATCTTATTTTCAAAAATATCTTCTATTGTTAAAATTTGAATTTTGTCAAATTTATAATTTGTGTAATTACCGGCTTCTTTTGCTGCTTCAAGCATTGGTTTTGTCAAATGTTCGTCAAAGCATACAAAGACGCCAATATCAGCATTTTGCCTATCAATAACGTTTATGAACTCACGTATATTTTTAACGCTAACATTTCCGCTTTTCACTTCAATTAATACAATCCCCTTTTCAGCATTATTTTTTGGGAAAGTCAAATATCCATCCCAGCCGCCATCAGCGGTTTTCTTTGGATTGAGTATTCCACCAAGCAAAAACTCAACCACCCATTCTTGAAAATCTATGCGCCCTTTCTTATCTTTTACGGCAAGTTCCTTTGCAGAAGCGATGTCTTTTGGAAAACCATTGATTACGATTGATTCTAAAAATGATTTTTTCGCATCGTTTTCGAGTGGGTCTGTTAACCTCTTTAAAATCAATTTAATAGCAAGATGAGAAATATCCACTCCGAGCCAGTTTCGTTTTAAGCGATTTGCAACAGAAACAGTAGTTCCGCATCCACAGAAGAAATCAGCAACAACATCGCCTTCGTTGGTGCTTGTTTGAATTATTCTTTCCAAAAGCGCTTCGGGCTTTTGAGTTGGGTAACCGAGCGATTCTTTACTTGAACCTTGTAAGTTATAAATATTATCCCATATATTATTTAATGGAATTCCTTCTTTTTCGTCTAAATAGCGTTTAATTCTTGGTAATTTATTTTTTGTAAAATAGATTAAGTTGTTTTTCATTGCTTCATCTATTTTTTCTTGAGTCCAAATCCAATGCTTGCCTTTCGGAGGATATAACAAACCAATTTCATCACCAAAATATCTTGCTGGACCTTGACCTGATTGAGTAAAATCACTTAAAGTGTAAAAGCGTCCTTTATCGTCAATATGTTTGTAAAATTTGTTAACATAGCTTTCATTATATTCTTCAAATAATTTATTAAAACAAAATTTTAAACTTTTTGTATAGAAGAAAATAGTATCATTTACTTTAGTATAAGTTTCACTTTGCTTCTTTGAACTTGTTACTCTTTTCCAAATTATTTCATTTCTAAAATTGTCTTTGTGAAAAATTATATCGCAAACTATTTTCAAATAATGGCTCATTGTTGGGTCGCAATGCAAATAAAAAGAACCAGTATCTTTCAATAACTTATGCATATAATACAAGCGATGGGCGATTGTCGTCAAATAAGCAACGGTAGATTTGGAAATGTCTATGTTATCAAGATTTTTCAAAAAACGATATAAATTAATATTCAGTTCTGCAATTTCCCTTAATCCATCTTTATAGCTGACGTTGCTCCAAGTATCAGCAAACGCTTCACGTTGTGCTTTAACGTCTTTCATATCAATATCTTCAAAAAGAATATTATAATTTCTTTTTGAGTTGAAAGGCGGGTCGATGTAAATCAGGTCAATAAACCCATCTGGGAGCTTTTCGTAAAGTTCCTTTAACACATCAAGGCAATCACCAAAATAAAGTTGTTTCATAATTTAGCTGTTGGCTATCGGCTGTTAGCTTTCGGCAGATAGCTTATTTTATTTAAAAAAATCTTTTCTTATACTTTCGTAAAGATTCTTTAACTTTGCGAAAGTTTTCTTCTTAATTTTTAATCCCTACGGGATAAAGAGAGTAAGGGATTATCTTTGTTACAAATATCAAATCCCTAACGGGATATTTTCTTTCTTTAATCAACTATAACTCAATAACAGGGACTGGTGCCTGGGTGCTGGGGATTAGAAAGAATTAACTCAATAACTGGTACTAGTGTTGTAATTCGTTAAAAGACTTATTATATTGTGTCATTTCGAAACGAAGTGAGAAATCTCACAAGTCATTGCTACTACGGAACTTGAGATTCCTCACTTCGTTTCGGAATGACAAGAAATGTTTATTAGGTTTTCAATAAATTATTACACTAGCGACTGGGCACTGGGGACTGGAAATAATTTACCTAATAACCCAATAACTTAATAACTCCATAACCCAATAACCCAATAACCTAATAACCCAATAACTCCATAACCCAATAACTCCATAACCCAATAACTAATAATCCATTAATCATTAATCATTAATCACTAATCATTACCCAACGCTTCCCTCTAAAGTTACCGCAAGCAGTTTCTGTGCTTCAACTGCAAATTCCATTGGTAATTGATTAAGCACTTCCCGGCTGAATCCATTTACGATTAAAGCAATAGCATCTTCAACAGAAATTCCACGCTGATTGCAGTAAAAAATAATGTCATCAGAAATTTTTGATGTAGTGGCTTCGTGTTCAACGACAGAATTTTTATTTTTTATTTCGATATAGGGGAAAGTATGAGCCCCACATTTACTTCCAAGCAAAAGAGAATCGCACTGTGAATAATTCCTTGAATTATCAGCTTTTTTATTTACATTGACTAATCCGCGATAGCTGTTCTGACTTTTCCCAGCAGAAATACCTTTTGAAACGATGCGGCTTTTAGTGTTTTTACCGATATGAAACATTTTTGTTCCGGTATCGGCTTGCTGATAATTGTTTGTAACAGCAACGGAATAAAATTCTGCAACAGAATTGTCGCCTTTTAAAATGCAAGATGGATATTTCCATGTAATAGCCGAGCCGGTTTCCACCTGCGCCCATGAAACTTTTGCGTTTTCGCCATTACAAATAGCCCGCTTTGTAACGAAATTATATATGCCGCCCTTTCCTTCTTTATTGCCGGGATACCAGTTTTGGACAGTAGAATATTTGATTTCTGCATTTTTCATTACGATTAATTCAACAACTGCAGCGTGCAGTTGATTTTCATCGCGAATAGGAGCGGTGCAACCCTCAAGATAGCTAACGTAGCTTCCTTCGTCAGCTACTATTAGAGTTCTTTCAAACTGTCCGGTTTCTTGGGCATTTATTCTGAAATAAGTGGAAAGCTCCATTGGACAGCGGGTGTTCGGTGGTATATAGCAAAAAGAACCATCGCTAAAAACGGCAGAATTCAGTGCTGCAAAATAATTATCTGAATAGGGAACTACCATTCCCAGATATTTTTCCACTAAATCCGGATGCTCGCGTATTGCTTCGCTCATTGAACAAAAGATAATACCAAGTTCATTAAGTTTGCCTTTGAATGTAGTTGCAACGCTCACGCTATCCATAACGGCATCAACTGCAACACCAGCAAGAATTTTTCGCTCATTTAAGGGAATGCCAAGTTTTTCAAAAGTATCAAGAATTTCTGGGTCGATTTCATCTAAACTCTTTGGTGCTTCCTTATGAGATTTTGGAGCAGCATAATAGTATAAGTCTTGATAGTCAATAGGTGGAAAACTTATATTAGCCCAGTGTGGCTCTTTCATTTTTAGCCAAAAATTGTATGCTTTCAATCTCCAGTTTAGCATAAATTCCGGCTCATTTTTTTTCATTGATATAAAACGAACTATATCTTCGCTTAATCCTTTTGGTGCATACTCATTTTCTACGTTGGTAACAAAACCATATTTATAATCATTACTCGTAACTTGCTCAATTATATTTGTTTCTTCTGGCATAAATTTATTCCTTTATTCATTTATTGAATTTTCAATTGAATAATTTTTTAAAATTTTTTCTATTTCATCTTTTATCTTAAAAACTGTTTTTTGCAAATTGCATCTGCCTGAACGCTTGCAAACTGTTTTATCAATAATATTAAAGCAATTCACCTGCAAAGAACTCGGGTCGAATATTTCCATTATTTCAGTTATTAAAATACTATTTGGTTCTTTTAATAACTTGTATCCGCCTTTTACCCCTTGCTTCGATTCAATTATGTTGCTTTTAATTAGCTGCTGCAAAATCTTTGAAGTGAATTGAAATGGAATTTCCAATTCATCTGCTATTTCTTTTGCACTTACTAATCTGTTCTTATTCTTTGTTATATACTGTAATGCAATTATTGCATATTCAGTTTGTTTCGTAAATCTAAACAATTTTAAACTCCCTATTTCTGTTCTTTTAGACGTAAATAAAATACGACTATTGTAATCGTATATTATTATTTTTCAATAGGAGTTTCAATTGATATTTTCACAGTTCTGCAATAAAATCTTCCTTCAGGTAAATTATTATCAAAGAGCAATTCTCTTTTACCTACGCCATAAGTTTCGGCGTTTTCAATTTTGAGCATTTTTTCAACTGATTTTGCGCGGTTAGTAGAAATTTTATCGTTAATTTCATCTTCTCCAATTTTGTCTGTATAACCAATTATGCTAATGGTTGATTTAGGGGTAACTCTGTTTTTAACGAAGTCAATGACTTTTTTATGAGCGGAACTTAATGTGTATTTACCATAATCAAAAAGGATTAAACTGTAATATTCAAATTCCTTGTCAGAGGCACCCTCAATACGCTTTTTATCAATAGTAATTTGTTCAATTGGAATAATATTTTCGCTTGTTGAGTGAACTGAACCAAAGGCATCTTTTACATATAATTTATATTTTAAAGCACCTGCAAACATTCGGGCATCTTCGCTTTCGCTGTTTATTTCCCAAAGTATTTCATTTGGAGGTAAGCCATCGCCCTGAAAACTCTTTACTATTTGATTATTATGTAAAATGTCCAAATCCCACCTTTTTATATCAAATTCAGAATTTACTTCATTAATAAATTTGAATTTAGTAGAGCTTAATATTCGGGTTGTGTCTATTGTAAAAACTGGTTCAAAAATAGAATTATCATTTGAAGTAATTTCAACTCTTCTGTTTTCTTCTTCACCTTCAGGAATATCGCTTCGCGATGCATCTTTTGGAAGGTTACGGGCGACAATTTTTATTCTGTTTTCTTCAATTTTCCAAACATTTGACAGATAATTAGCAACACTTTTTGCCCTTTGCTCTGAAAGCTCGGTATTTCCTTTTTCATCGCGAAAATTTGAATTTGTTCCGGTAATAGTGATGTTTGCTTTTGGGCTGTCCAGTAATCGCTTACCTATAATGTTTAGTGCCTGGTAGTATGTTTCTAAACTATTAAGATTATGCAGCTTATTAATATCGAATTTGCCTGTTTCATTTTTATCTAATCGAATATATCTATTTGGAATACTTGAAGAGTTTTCATCGAAGAAAATATAATTAAGTAATGGGCGCATATTGTAAGTAATGAAATCTTCAACCTTTATAAATAAATTATCACTTTCATTATTGTTGCTATCAAGTTGCACTGCCCTAACGCTAATTCTTGTTTCTTCCGGAGTTCGGGCTGCAGGAAAATCTGGCATCGGCGGAGAAAGTGGGGGAGGGGGTGGTGGTGGGAGCGGGTCCGGTTCTCTGTATTTTATAGAAATTCCAAAATTTACGCTATGCCAGTTCCATTTGATATTCCTAACTAAATTTGTCATTAAGTATTTATATGATACTTCGGGAGTCAATGACAAGAAATTACGCTTTGTCATCGGTAGCTCATAACTTAAGCCAACTATAAACCCAACTTGTGTATTTGAAACATCTGGTATTTTTCCAGTAGAATCATTGCGAATTCTTTTACCATTTTCAAAGACGCCTCTATCGGCTGGGTCAATAACTTCTTCTTTTTGATGGTAGCTGTTATCTAAAAGAAAACCGGTTGGCATCCCAGCGAATACAGCTAAATTCCCAACAAATTTATAAGAAATAGATGGCTCGAACTTAAAAAGAGCAAATTTTGAATCAATCATTAGTTCTGATTTTCCGAGATAAGAGTCGCCATCAACTATAACTGGAATATCATCAACTTTTTTTAATAGTCCGGTATATTGTTCGTAACCAAGTCGTATTGAGAATGAAAACGGGTCAATACCTGTAGCTTCAATTAAGCCGCCGAGTTCAAATCCTTTGCCTGTTCCGTTTGTAAATTTATTTCCGCAGCAGGGAACGTCCGGTAAATGACGAAATGATGAAAAATGCTCATTTAGAAAGTATCTTCCATAAATTCCATATTTGAAACCTAATTCTAAACTGTCTTTATTTTCTAATGCTGTTAATCCTGAAAAATTTATTATTAAAATCAATAAAGTAAGTAACGTTTTTTTCATTCAATGCTCCATTTAAACAATTAAGCAAAATTAAAAAAAAAATTGCTATTTCACTTATAGTTTAAATCATTTTATTCATAAATTAAAAATAAATACTATATTACTCTTTCCCAAGTTGCACTTGGGAAAGTAACTTTCAGAAAAGCTATGCTTTTACTCTTCATTCGTAAAGAGAAAAATGTAAATCACAGCTTTAAAAGAAAACTTCATTCCCAAGTGCAACTTGGGAACTCCTGATGCCTCGTAGTTTGTTATTTCGCAATTAATATAGTTCTGATATTAAAAAAATGTAATTTCACAAAATAACATACTTATAACTCCTAAATAAATTTAGGAGTTATTCTAATAATTCGAGTAACTCCATAATTTATTATGGAGAGTAACTGCGCAAATATTCTTTACGAGGCAAATCTCCTAACTCCTTTATTTTCGCTATGGGGTTAGGAGTTCTGAACTTGAAAAGGAGTGTAAAAAATTAAAAAAAAAATTGCTATTTCACTTATAGTTTAAATCATTTTATTCTTCTTTATCGTTAATTTTTTAAATTTGCTTTTTTAAGAAAGAAAAAAATGAATTTTTCACTAAATTTAAAGATTAATAATATATCTCATTCGTTCGATTCTAAAAATTTTTTATTTAAAAATCTGAACTACGAAATTGAATCTTCTGAAATAATTGCAATAACAGGTCCTAATGGCAGTGGTAAATCTACTTTAATAAAAATTATTGCTTCTCTTTTAAAACCAAGCAATGGAAATATTGAATTGTCTGTTAATCAAAATAAAATATTAAATGAAGATTTTTACTTATTTACTTCTTTAGTTTCTCCTTATCTTAATTTATACGAAGAATTTACCGGTTTAGAGCATATTAAAATTTGCGAAGAATTTTTAAATAAAAATTGTCATTCTGAACGAAGTGAAGAATCTAATTTAAAAAATTGTCATTCTGAACGAAGTGAAGAATCTAATGTTAGGCACTGTCATTCTGAACGCAGTGAAGAATCTAATGTTAGGCACTGTCATTCTGAACGAAGTGAAGAATCTAATGTTAAGAACTGTCATTCTGAACGAAGTGAAGAATCCAGAAAAAATTCTTTTAATCAACTATTTTCTGGATTCTTCACTTCGTTCAGAATGGCACCCAAAACCGTAAACCAAACCATCAAAGACCTTCTTGACATATTTGAACTTAAAAAAGTAGCTAATGACCCCATAAGAACATATTCATCTGGACAAAAGCAACGGCTCAAATATGTTTTAGCATTATTAAAAGAACCATTAGTTTGTTTATTTGATGAGCCATTTACAAATCTTGATGATAATGGTATAAATATTGCTAAACAATTTATTGATAATTTGACTGAAAATAAGTGTATAGTAATAATCGCATCGAATGACAACAGAGAAATTGAATTAAGCAACAGGAAAATAGAATTGATTTAATTTAAAATTAACTAAATCTATAATATGAAAATAAATTTAAAAACAAAGTTAGTAATAATGGCAATTTTATTATTATTATTGCCAATAACAGTTTTCTATTTAATGACCATTTCTTTTCAAGATGATTCTTTAGAAAAATCAGAAGATGAACTTCAAAAAATAGCAAAAATGAATATCCAGCAAATATCGAAAGATGTTTATTATTTGCTGGACAATACTAATGAATTGCTGCTAAAGAAATTAAGACTATCTATGAAATATTTTAAAGAATTGGCAAACAAACCACAGGCACTTGTATATAGCAGCGAATTGGTAGAATGGGATGCAATCAATCATTTTTCAAAGGAAATAACTACTATTAATTTACCCAAAGTCTTATTCAATCAGCAATGGCTCGGAAAAAATGATAAATTTGAAGTGCCTACCCCGCTAATTGATGACATAACTAATCATTACGGAAGTGTATGCTCGTTTTTCCAAAGAATGAACAAACAGGGCGATATGATTCGAATTGCATCAAGTGTTCCGAATGATGAAGGCGAGCGGGGAATTTCTACATTTTTAAATGCAACAAATCCAGATGGCTCTCAAAATGCAATTATTAGCACCGTATTGAAAGGAGAAGCATATCAGGGAATTGGCTGGGGAGGAAACGACTGGTTTGTTACAATTTATGAACCATTTTACAGTGCAACTGGCGAAATTGTCGGTATGCTTGCCGTGGGTGAAGGAATTTTGGGAACCGAACTTTTAGAAAAAACATTAACTTCGATTAATATAGGAAAAAATGGTTATATTTTTATACTCGGGATTGATGGCTTTTATAAGGGTAGATATATTGTTTCTAAAAACAGCGAACGTAATAATGAATATATATTTGAAGAAAAAGACAGCGATGGAAATTTCTTTGTTAAGGACATAATTAATAAAGCTTTACAATTAAAAGATAAAGAAATTGCTTTTTATACATATAACTGGAAGAATAAAGGTGAAGCTCATCCACGCTCAAAAATTGCTTCTTTCGGTTTGTATAAAAAATGGAACTGGCTTTTCGCTGCAAGTTGTTACGAAGATGATTACTATGAAGCTAAATCAGAACTTGAAGGCAATATTTCTGATTTGAAATTTAAAATGCTTATTGTCGGTATTGTCTTGCTAATCGTCGGTTCTTTTATAGTTATTTTTCTTACAAAGAAAATTACTAATCCAATAATTTTTGTTAAAGGATTATCTAAAAGCATTTCTGAAGGCAATATTTTTCAGGCAAAAAAAAGTATTGACGAGATAAATGATAAGTATTTCCTTAAAAGCAAAGATGAAATTAAGGATTTATTTAATTCATTTGTTCAAATGATAAAAAATCTTGATGATTTAATAAGCCAGGTGCAACGTTCCGGGATTCAGGTAACTACATCGGCAACTCAGATTTCTGCTTCCTCAAAAGATATTGAAGCAACAATCGCCGAGCAGTCTTCTTCAACCAAAGAAGTAACGTCAACCACTTATGAAATTTCTGAAACTGCAGACCGGCTTGCTCAAAACATTGAAAGGATTTCTAAAGATGCTAAATCTACTGCAAATCTTGCTGTTGAAAGTAAAAACGATATAGACAAAATGGATAATACAATGCAAAGTCTTAAACAATCAACAAGTTACATTTCTTCTAAATTATCTGTGATTCATAATAAATCAAATAAAATTTCCGGAATAATTTCGACAATAAATAAAATATCGGAGCAAACAAATCTGCTTTCTCTCAATGCTGCAATAGAAGCAGAAAAAGCTGGAGAATACGGAAAGGGCTTTTCAGTTGTTGCCCGTGAAATCAGCCGTCTTGCCGACCAAACTGCAAATGCTACCCAGGATATTGAATTTATGGTTAAAGAAATGAACGAATCTGTTTCGCAGGGAGTAGTTGAAATGAACAGGTTCGGAGACGAAGTCCTTGGAAGCGTTGAAATTGTTACATTGATTGGAGATAAACTTACTGATATTATTGAAAAAGTGAATGCTCTTATACCGGATTTTGAAGAATCAAATATTGGAATGCAACAGCAAGCGTATTTTGCTAATCAAATTGTCGATACAATGAAAAATTTATCTGTTGCTACTGACCAAACAAGGCAATCGCTCATCGACTTTAGAAGTGCTTCTTCGCAACTTAGTGAAGCTGTTAGCGGATTGCAAACTGAAGTAAAAAAATTCAAACTTAAAGAAGAGTTTTAATTTGTTTTTTTTGAACCTCCAAGTGTAGTATTTCGTTAAAAGACTTACTATTTTGTGTCATTCTGAAGCGCAGCGAAGAATCTCACAAGTCATTGCTATCACAAAACTTGTGATTCAGAAACAGTGCTTTTCAGTCATACTATCAACAAGTTGATAGTATGACAGTCAAACGTAAATGTGTCATTCTGACGGATGTCAGAATCCATCTTAAAAATAGTTTTTATAGGTAATTAGTCATTCGTCATTAGTCATTTAAGAAGAGAAGACATATATTAATAAGGTCTTATGAAAATAGAATTGAAAAAATCCCTCCTGCCCCCCTTTTTCAAAGGGGGGAGAAGAATTTTCTTTGTAAATCCCCCTTTTTCAAAGGGGGGTAGGGGGGATTTATTAGTGCTGTTCTGTATTTCATTGGTTTTATAAAAAGATGTTGTGGGCAACCCCAAGATAAATGAAGACCTTTATTTAAATGGAGAGGACAAAATGTTTAGAAAGATTAGAAGGTTTAGAAAGTTTAGATTTTTCTTAACTTTCGTAAAGTTTCTTAACTTTGCGAAAGTTAAAAGAAGTCTTACTATTTAAACAATGTTCTTGCTTCATTTTGGGATTGCCAATGACAAGATTAATTGAGAGTAATATTTTATAATTTAATAAAAAAAAAGATGCTAAAGAAATTACCAATAGCTGCAAAATTGTCTATCTATATATTAAGTGCAACAGCTTTCATTTTTGCTATTGTTTATTCTTATAATTTAATAGTTACACGTGCTTTTTTCACCGAGCAATTAGAAATGAAAGCAAAAGTTATTGCTCAATTAAATCTTAAAAATATAGAATTCGTTATTGAATCTATTGAAAAAATAGGTCAGGGAATTGTTCAATACACTGAAAATGCAGCAAACGACAGCTTAAATATCAATAGATTTCTACGCGATGTCGTTAAAAGCAATTCGGAACTATATGGCTCTACAATTGCTTACGAACCTTTTATGTTTGATAGCACTAAAAAGTTTTTTGCTCCTTATTATTACAAAAAAAATCTTAAGACTCTTTATGAGAATTTAGCTACTCCGGAATATAATTATCCTGCCTGGCACTGGTACTCAGTTCCACAACAGAGTAAGCAAAAGAGATGGAGCGACCCTTATTTCGATGAAGGTGGTGGTAATATCATTATGTCCACTTATTCTGTGCCTTTCTATCGGACAATTAAAGGGAAAAGAGTTTTCGCCGGTATTGCAACCTGCGATTTATCTTTAGAATGGCTAAAATCTTTGTTTAATGAAATTGCTATAACTGAAAATTGCATTCCTTTTCTGCTTACAAAAGAAGGGAAGTTTATTGCTCATAATGATACGTCCATTGTGCTAAAAAAATCAATTTTTCAATTAGCGGAAGAACTTCAGGATACAACACTTACATATATTGGAAAAAAAATGACTGAAGGGCAAAATGAGTCAATCAACTCAATTAAACTATTTACCGATATTGATTCTTATTTCTTTTATGCGCCAATAAAAGCAAATGGTTGGTCATTCGGTATAGTGTTTCCAAAAGATATTTTCAATCAAGAACTTTATAAGTTAAACAGGGCTATTATTTTAATTGCTGCTTTTGGACTTGTTTTCCTGTTCTTTATAATTTATTATACGGCAAAGACTATTACATTTAAGTTAAAAACAGTAGTGGAATCAGCGGAAAAAATTGCCGATGGACATCTTGGCGAAGGACAAAGAATAATTAAATTGTTTATTGAAAAAGAGTTAAAGAAGGACATTTCCGGAAAAAGCAATAAAAAGAACAAAGACGAGAGCATAATGCTAATTAAAGCTATAAAAAAGATGACGGACAATCTTTTAAACTTTATTAGTTATGTTCAAAAATCCAGTGTGCAGGTAAGCACTTCAACATCTGAAATTGCAGCATCATCGCGGGAGCTTGAAGCAACTGTCGCAGAGCAATCTGCCGCCACTCAGGAAGTCAGTAGCACAAGCAATGAAATATCAATGACTTCAAATTCACTTGCCCAATCTATGGTTAGTTTAACTGAAAAAGCAGATAATGCTTCATTCCTTGTAAAAAAAGGAAAGTCGAATTTGTTGCAAATGGAAGAAGCGATGAGCGATTTAGTCCAGGCGACCCGGTCTATTTCATCTAAACTTTCTATAATTAATGACAAAGCAAATAAAATTTCTAACGTTGTTGAAGCAATCAATAAAATTTCAGAGCAAACCAATCTTCTCTCTTTAAATGCTGCAATAGAATCTGAAAAAGCCGGTGAATATGGTAAGGGCTTTGCCGTAGTTGCCCGCGAAATAAGTCGTCTTGCCGACCAAACTGCCGTTGCTACTCAAGATATTGAGGTTATGGTTAAGGAAATGCACGGCTCCGTTACCTCCGGTGTGATGGAAATGGATAAATTCGGAAAAGAAGTTCTTTCTAATTCTGATGAAATTTCTAATTTAAGCATTCAATTAACGAAAATAATCGACCAGATGAACGAACTTTTCCCGGAATTTGAAACTATAAGCGAAGCTACAGGAAACCAAGCTTTAAGTGCTTCTCAAATCTATGAAGCTATGTCCCAATTAGCTCTCACTGCTACTCAAACGCGTGATTCTCTTAACGAATTTCACTTCGTTTCTAACCAATTGAATGAAGCTGCTTTAACGCTTCAAAACGAAGTTAGCAAATTTAATTTATAATTTATATTGAAATTAATTATGAAAAATTTATATTATAAACTTAAGATTTCACATAAATTATTCCTGATTTGTATTGCATTCGGTATGCCTATTGCAATGCTACTGTACTTTTTAGTCTTGGGCTACGACAAAGATATTGATTTTGCTGTTAATGAAACAAAAGGCAATGAAATTCTTGTTCCTTTGATTAATATCGTTACTAATATCCAGGAGTATCACAGATGTGTTTCTGTAAACAATTTTAATGGTGGTAAGGTTGATGATAAAATTTCTGATGTTGAGAATCAGATTGATAAATTCTTCGAAGAACTCATTGAAAAATACAAAAGTAATAACATTGATACCTCAAAAACAGATTTTGAACCTATCCACATCCAAAATCATTGGAATGAACTCAAGACCAAAATTTATAACGTTAATCATACGGAGCTGGAAGAATTTTTTTCTGAATTCTTAAGAAAATGTAATTTACTTAACCGCCATATCGGAGATGAATTTAATTTAATCCTTGACCCTGATTTGGATAGTTATTATCTTATGGATATTAGTTTGCTTGTTCTTCCGGAATTGAGCAAAAAACTATTCGAGGCAATCCAGCTTTATGAAGAGCATATTTTTTCCCCAAATGATTCTTTATTTCAATCAAATATTTTGCTGTATGATATCAATGTAATTGAGAAGGATTATTTGGACAGGATTAAAAGAGGGATTCAAATATCATTGAAATCCGATAAATCTTTTTACAAGGAAGATGAATTTCTGCAAAAAAGATTACCAGAAGAATTTAAAAAAATTGAAATTGAATTAGTTAGATTTTTAAGAATTTTACGGGAATATAAAAGTTTAGGGAAAAGTGAGGATTTTTCTTTAGAAACCTATAATGAAACTAATAAGAATCTATTTATAACTATTCGGAATTTTTGGTTAGCAACAAATAATTCGCTTGGATCTCTACTAAAAACAAGGACAGAATACTATAGAACCCAGAAAACAATTGCACTGTCAGTCAGCGTAGGAGTTCTTTTGCTTGCAGTGCTATTAGTCGTTTACATTTCCCGAAGAATCACAAGACCACTTAGATTTGCTACTTTATTAGCAAGCGATATAGCTTCCGGAAATATTAGCCAGGCAATTGAAAATATTGAAAATTCTCCTTATTATTTAAGAAATCTTATGGTTTGCTTTAATGATAAGCATCATATGCTAAAAGATGAAATCATTAAGTTGATTTGCTCAATAAAATCAATGTCAATAAATTTGGATTCATTATTAAAGCAAGTAAATAAATCTGGTAATAATGTTTCTAATGCTGCATTAAAAATTTCCGGTTCTACTCACGAACTCGAAGCAACTGTTGCTGAGCAGGCAGCTTCGGCAAATGAAGCAAATGCCACTGTTAAGGAAATTTCTAAAACGGCTCAAAACTTAGCTTCTACTATGAATACTATTGCAAAAATGGCTGATAATACTTCGAGAGTTGCTAATTCAGTCCTTTCGAGTATTACAAGCATTAAATCTACAATGCAAAATATTTCTGATGCATCGCTTGATATAAATAGCAAATTAGTTAATATAAACGAAAAGACTGCAAACATCAATCAAGTTATTACAACAATTACAAAAGTTGCAAATCAAACGAATTTGCTTTCGCTTAATGCCGCTATTGAAGCAGAAAAAGCCGGTAAATACGGTGCTGGGTTCGCAGTTGTTGCTTTGGAAATAAGACGGCTGGCAGACCAAACTGCCGTTGCTACTCTCGAAATTGAAGAAATGATTCGCGATATGCAAACTGCCGTTAATGATGGAGTCGTTTCCGTAGAAACATTCGCAAAACAAACCAATGCAAGTTCTCATGAATCTGTAAAAATTAGTGACGAACTTATTACATTAATTGAACAAACTACCGAATTGCAACCAAAAATCGCTGTCGTAAATACTTCAATGCAAAGTCAATCTGAAGCTGCTGCTCAAATCAAAGAAGCAATGCAACAACTTTCAAGTGCTGCTGCCCAAACCCGCGATTCATTGCTCGAACTTAATAACGCTTCAGACAAATTAAGCAATACAGTCGAGGAACTCAACTATGAGTTTGAAAGATTTAAAATTAGTGATTAGTGATCAGTGATTAATGATTAGTGATTAGTGATTAATGATTAATGATTAATGATTAATGATTAATGATTA
>CAZCLJ010000088.1:0-15040 GCA_964499465.1 uncultured Hyphomicrobiales bacterium | reverse complement strand
ATTAGTCATTAGTCATTAGTCATTAGTCATTAGTCATTAGTCATTAGTCATTAGCTATCGGACAAAATACTAATGACTAATAACGAATGACCTAAAAAAACTATTTTTCAAGATTATGCCAGAAATACATCAGTGTTACTCTATTTTCACTTTCGTAAATTTTCCCAAACTTTACGAAAGTTTTATTGCAAATAAATCAAATATTTTATTATCTTCCGCCAGCGATAGAAATTCTAATATCTAAACCAGTTTGGACAGTGCTGTAGCCGGGAGTTGAAGCGCCCTCAGTATAAGTTCCTTCATATCGGATAAAGAAAGAAGCCGTAATTCTGTTACTCATAGAATACCTTACTCTTGGTTCGATAGTAATTTGAGTATTTCCATCAAGGGTTCTGCCACTTTCGCCGGTATAATCCAAGACATCATAAGTAGAGCGTTTGTTCTTTTTGAAAGAGCCAGTGAAGCTAAATTCAACATCATTTTTTAGGACCAAACCAAATAGTGGAAATTCAAATCCCTTTAAAGTATAGCTTGCTTGTGCCTGAATTTCGTCAGTTGCCTGCCTTGTAATAGTTGACCTGTTTGAAGAAGCCAACTGATATTGCGAAGTAGAATTGTATTTTAAAGTAGCAGTTAAAAGTCCGTCAAGAGCTTTTTCATCAAAAGACATAGTAATACCGAAAAGCGGTTGGAAACCATACTGAATTTGCTGACTTTGAACAGACCTACCGTTATCTGTAATTTGGGCGCTCTCGGTGTATTTAGTGCTGTAAAGGTGTTCAAAGGAAATCTTTTTTGCAATACCGCCCCAGATACCCCATTTTTCTATTCCTTCCCATCTGATACCCCAGTTAATAGCTGGTAAGAATTTCCCGGCTTTCCCACCAATAAAGCTAAATGCCTCCATACCGTCATGAAATGATTCAGAAAGGGCATTGAGAAGCATACTGTTTTTTGTAACTGTATCCAGGTCCATAGCTTGAATACGCTGTTTTTCTTCATTGTAAAGTTCAATTACGTGCTCAATAGTATTATCGAAAACGTTGAAGCCAAAAACCGAAGGAAATGTCAAATAAGTTCTGTTAAAAGATTCTAAAGCGACAATGTTTGTAAAAGTAGGAATTCCCATACTATCTGAAATAACAGTTTGATTTCTGTTAAAACCGAGTTCAGATTTCCAGGTAAGTTCTAAAGTAGCACCTTCCCAAAGAGGACGCGAAGTCTTTAGTTCAAGAGAAGTTTTTTGACTGAAATTATCTTGCAGGATTGAGTTTTTTGGACGCAATCCGGGATATGTAGAAAAGCTAAAGAATGGGAAACGACTTGATGGCTCAATATTATAACCGCCGTGAGGATTGCTTACCAAACCAAGTTGATATGCAAAAGAAGGTCCAAGATACATATCACTTTCCCTGAAAAGTAGCCCTCTTCCCCAGAAATTTGTCATACCTGTTCCGCCGTAAACGCCGGGATTTGTAGCTGTATTTGATTGAGTAAAATTAATATCAAATTTTTCATAATCGAAAAATATAAATTTGACTACATCGCCTACAGATTTCAAAACGCTTGAATTGGGCTGCGTTGGAGGAGCTTTTGTTGTATCGGGTTGGCTTTTCTTGATTTTTTTATCATTAGAAGCAGTAGCGCCGAAGAGCATATCGCCAAAAGACTTCAATTTTAAGCTGGTGTTGAACCTGATATTATTCTGGAATCCGGCACTTTTAGCAGCATCAGCAATTTGTGGGTCTGTTTGTAGGGGGTCCTGCCATGTGTATGTTGTATTAAATGAGCCGGACATATCAATAAACTTGAGTAAATCGCCAAGAGGTAAGCGCGGTTTAAAGTTAATAACAAGATTCTGAGAGTGCTGGTTACTGCGTCCCAAATCAATAATTTTTCCGTTATTGAAAAACATCATAGCAGCAATTTCGCTTCCAGAACGCTGTTTTCCAAATTCATCAAGTTCTAATGGAACTAAGGTGCTTCTGGTAGTTACAGAATAATCTATTGTTGGATTTATTAAACCCCCTTCGGCTAATTTCCAGTTAACCTGTGCCTGCTGCTGTGCGGAAAAATCACGGTAAACAGGGCTTGGATATTCAAGGTAACGCGATTGCTCGGTTGTCCGGCGCCTCATTAAATTGAAAGAATAATTGAAACTTATTGGTAAAACATTTATTTTTAATTTATTATAAATTCCGAGCATTGGAACATCAGCAAGCCATGATGTTGGATTAAATGAAAGAAGGTCGGGAATTTGCACTCCATATTGAGCTGTAAACTGCCATAACCAGTTAAACCGCTCAGCATACAAAGGAGAACGCAGGAATTCCTGAGAATATGAATATCCAAAAGTAACACGATTAATCGTTTGATTCACCAACCAGAAATTTGACGGAATACCAAGCCGAACTCCGGTTAAAGCCCAGCTATCTTGAACCCTTAACGTTTGAGACCTTAATCTAATATTATTTGCTATTTCTTCTGCCTCCTGCTCAGAAAAGCCCTGTTGAATTGCCTGCCGTCTTGCTGATTCAGCGGCTTCCTCCAATTTTATGTCATTATTTGCAACGTATTCCGGATTTTCCATATACTCAGCGTGAGTAAAGGTTATTGGTACTTTCATTTCAGAAAAGGAAGCAGGAGCAAATTTTTCTAAATTTCCCTGAACTGTTACTGTCCAGTTCGTTGTGCTAATTCTGTTTCCGAACCGATTTTCAATCATATGGAAATTAGGTCTGGAATGACTGAAAGAAGCATTTACGTTACCTAAATCAGCTAACTTAACATCAAAATTAGCAACACCAGACCAGTCTGTCCTATCCTCAGGGCTCAGCAGTCGTAACTCGTCTATCCACATTGTAGTAGTAAGTTCGTTCGGGTAGCGTTCTGCCGGATTTGCAATACCGAAACCGAAGAACTGTATTCGGGTTAATACTGGATTTCCACGTATTGCAAAGTAAGCAAGCGGGTCGTTAGGAACAGGAAAAACCTGCCTGTCCCATAAATTCATAGTATCACGAATTTGCTTTATTGCTGTTAATTCTGATAGCTCTATTTCAATCGTGTTTTTATCCCAATCCCTCAGCAAAGGTCTTCTGTATTCATAATAATTTGAAGAGTCCGTTCCAAACCGCATAAAAGCATAAGCTTTGGGAACAGCACCAGCAACCATATTTTCCGGCATTGAGCCATCACCGTGCAAAAATACCTTTAATTTTGAATAGTAGAAAACATCAAGCGGTTGAAAGAATCTGACTGCCATTCTCTCTTCGCCATATCTTAAATTTTTAACTTTTATTGCAAGTGATTGTTCATTTAGCTTAATAATCTGATTCGGGTCTGGATTATTCAACTGCTTTGGAGGACTTACTCCGGGAGGCATCGAATAATAATCAGGAGGACCGCTGTTTTCTTCAATATTAACAAAAGAAACCTGAAGAACGCTATCGTCAGTTGGAACATTTTGCAAATTATTTACTCTCTGCCAGTTTGAGCCGAGCAAACGCCATTCTGCAATGCTTGCTTTGAACATCCCACCTTTGAACCATACCCTTATATATTGAATATTGGAAAACAGAGGATTTCCTACTCTTTTCATCGGGTCTCGAATAGGGATTCGGTATAAATACCAGCCATTGCTACCACCACCAACGATTTGAGTATTATTGTTCGGGTCGGGAACTAAATTTACTTCGTATTGAAAATATGAATTGTCTAATGCTATTGTCTGTCCGTTGTTGCTGTTTAAAATTTCAGTATCAGGAAATTGTCCCATTTCAGAAACACTTGCATTTCCTTCAAAATTATTATAATTACTAAAATCGTCTTCAGTTCTTAAATCATCATCTTTTGCAAAGTCGAATTTATAATTATCTCTTGCAGGGTCATCTTCCAAATTTAATGGAGCTGGATATAGTTCTTTTTCTTTAGTATTGTCCCAAGCATCAATACCAACGTCCTCGCCGGCATCAATAATATTATTTGGCATAGGATTCGCAGCAGTAATACCATCTTCAGTATCCAATGCCTGATTCGGTATAACATCTTCGCTAATCTGACCAATATCTATATACATTTTACTAAGCCCCGGCTCATATTGGTCAATTTTCATCATTATTTCTATATATTCGATATTTTCAGAATCGAAATTGGTTGTAAATGAAGAAAATAACTTCATAATACCGCCCCAGATTTTTTCCTTATTTTCCGGTTTATAACTAAACACATTGGTGCTATCAAAATTAGGATTCTTTCTATCCAAAAACTCGGGATTTTTATTGTAAATACCGCGTTCATATGGGTTAAAATTAATATTCAATGGACTTAGGTTCGAGCGTCCCTGAACAGTTGAACGTTCCGGATATACTTCTTTAATAGGAGTTCGTGCAATAAAATACTGATACCAAAATGTTTTGCCTCTGAATTTTGCTCTTTCAAACGCATCGAAAGCAATTGAACTATCCTCAGGTTGCGAGCAATGCTGCCACTGATAAGGAGAAAGTCCGAGAGAAATATATCTTTGCGCTCCTTCAAAGTCATCAACATAAACTACCGGCTCATTATTATCTGCAGCAATATCAGAAGTCCTTTTGTTTGGCTCTGGCAAAATCATCGCCCATTCTGCTTTTATTCCCATTGATGAAGGTGCTTTAGTATCATAAAACGGTATATTATCAAGCAACTTTGTTAGCCAGGGAGTGTCCCAGTTCAATTTTGTATCAAAACCAAGCATAGAATTAGCAACCGGTTCTTCGCCTAAACGCACTCTGTCAACAATTGCTGCCTGGTCGTAATACATAAAAGTAAAACCTAAATTTGCATTTACGTTTCTGCTTTTAAATAATTCATAATCGCCACGAACGCCAAGCAATGTCTTTGTAGTTAAATTAAAAACATCATTAGCTTCATATTCGACTTTCAAATCAGCATTTGGCAATGTGGCTCTGGCATTTCTTAAAGTTAACCTACCAGAATAGTAATCTACTACGTAATCTTCATATTCACGAAGAGTAACACCACCAAGAGTAACTTTCACGCTACCGGGTGATAAATTATAAGCACCGAGAGAAATTACATTCGTTGCTGTTCCTGTTACTTCACCAGAAATAATGAATCTGTCTCTTGCAGTATTTCTACGTGCAACGTCATAAGTAGTATCATAAACATCACTGTAAATATACTGCTGAGCTATTTGTGGTGAGCCGATTTTTTCAAAATAATCTATAAGTCCCTGGCGGAATGGCTCAGCGCTGGGAAAAGTTATTTCACCTCTTACGGAATTAAAGAATGGTTCTTTCAAATCGAATTTACCATCTGGAGGAGTTGCACCAGTGCTATTATTTACCTGGTCAACCCGTAAAACTGATACTAATTTATCGCTTGCCCCGGGCAAAACATCACTCGAATCATTTGATTTATTTATATACCAAACTCCAATTTCAGTATCATTAACATTAACATTTGTAGCATTAATTGAATAAATGTTCTTCATCTGACGCTTCCACAAAGTAGAGAAGCCGGGCTGCAAATTTGGACGATAAATCAACTTCAATATCATAGTATCTTTTTCATTATCAAATTCGTTGAAAGTACCATAGTATAAGTCGTCTAATTCCGTTGTTATTGAAACTCCTTCAATTCTGTAATTAACAGCATAAGTCCTGTCTTGCCTTAAATTATGAATTGTAAGAGTTCCTAAATTAGGGTCATATTTATAACGACTTGAGTCTAACTTTAAAAATGTCCCACGCTCAACAACTCCTGATTGTATTGGCAAATGCTTAATTGATGGGTCATATTTCTCTCCATTTTTCATCATTATTGGCTCTAAATCTGCTATTGCAACAGAATTTGAAGAATACGGACCATCGCGAACATCACCAGTTGATTCCCAAACATAAATTTCTTTTACTCTGTAATAATTCGAACTTACAGGAATTACCGGAGTTGAATATTTAAAATATTCATTATAAATTGCTTTATAAACAGTATCTAAGAAAAAGTGGTTTTTAGCATAATCGTAAGCCCGGATTTGGAATTGCTGACGGCTCGTTCCGCCTTTTACATTTACAAACTTTCTTTCACCGCGTTTTTGAGATGCTAATGTTTTTAAATATAAAGGTCCAAACTGGAAATCTGCTCTTACACCAAAAAGTGCCTGACCACCACTGATTAAACTTGATGTGGTTGGAAGTGAAACGTTTCCAACTTCAATAAGTTTGATAATTTCATCATCTTCACCTTCGTAAGAAACTTTAAATTTATTGTCGTATTCAAATTGACGGCGTGTATTCCAATCGGTTCCTATTTTAAATTTGTCTCCTATTCTACCGCTAACATTAACTCTAATGTCCTGACTAAAAATTGGTGAGGATTGTGATTGTCCAAAGGCAGAGACAGTCCCGAGATTTTGGGAATCCCAACGCCAGCCGACACGAAGATTTACTTCGCCATTAACATTAATACTTATTTCCGGTTTTCCGAATAAAGAAATAATTGGATTGGGTGGTATTGGAATAGTAAGTCCAGTTGAAGAGGCAAGCATACGGGCAATATCGCCACCAGAAAGAGCTGCACTCAAATCGTAACGATTCATTAATGAATCCCAAATCCCATTCTCAATTACTCTCTTTCGCATTGACAAGTATTCGTCTAAAGGAATTTCGTAGTCATATCCTACTGGTTTATCTAAAAATGTTTCATTAGATTTTAAATTTTTTGCACTTGAATCAATGTCTATTTTTTTCTTATAATCCTGCGGTAGAAATTTTGTGCGTGCATCTGATTTTGGATGGTCTGATGAAAACCTGTTTAATAGCTCATAATCTAAGTATTTGGAAAATGGATAAATTACGCTATCACTCAAATCAATTGGTGGTAGAGTTTTTATCGTTGTATCAATTAAAATATTTTCGGGATTTGTTGGTTGAAAATTAAATAATAAATAAAATGGTGTTTTGAGTAGTGGTGCTGAATAATAATTAAAGTAATTATTATATAATAAATTATAAATAAAAAAATTATACTGATAAAAGTAAAAATTATTTACTGACTGGTAAGGGAAAAAATAAGAGTTATACTGATTATAAGTATTGGCTTTTATTTCATCTTGAGAGTTAAAAAAAATAAATAAAAAAAGCAATAAAAAATAAGATTGCTTATATGATGTTCTGAAAATGGATTTTGCTTTTATTAGACTAACAGGAATAAAACTTAAATTATTCCTGTTAGCAAAGCATTGACAGATTTTTTTTCTGTCAAAATTTTTTAACCAATTGAGAATTAGCACCATTATTTCTTTTGATAAAATAAAAACTAATAATTTAATGAAAGCAATTCTTCTTTATTATTAAAGAAATTTATAACTGACTGATTTTGCTTTTTAATTAAATCTTTAAATACTTTGTTAAGCCGATAGTTATAAATAGTATTGCTGTTTTTGTAAAAATTCCTAATCGAATTAAGAAATACCTGACTATCCTGAATTTCACCAAGTTGGTCTTGGATTCCCTGCATCTTTTTTAAAATTTGCGAATCTGAGTTTGTAACATTTTTAATTATTTCTGAAAGATACCTGTATCTTTTAAAATTTAATCTTAGTTTATGTATCTTACCAAGTATTTCAGTCCATTCTTTTTTTATTTCAAAAGAATCAACAAAATTATTAAATTTTTTTTCTTCTTGCTTTATATTCGGTGAATTTAATAATATTTTACTAATACCTTCAAAATAATCAGTAATTTCAAAAAAAATATCAGATTTTAATTCAATAATTTTCTGAATATCAAAATTCTCGAAATGAATTTTTTTCAAATCAATCTTTAAAAATAAAACCAGATATTCAAAGAAATCAAGATTAATTTTCTGTAAATTTTTATTTATTTTAGCAATCAGTTCTTTTTCAAGATTGAGCAAATACTTATAAAAATCAATCAGCAAAGGATATGAAAAGAACATATTTTGCACTGCAAGAATTTGGACCTGAGTATCTCTCAGTGGATTGAGCAGTTTCAAATGTTTTTTAATTTCTTTGCTAATACTTAAAAGATATGGAGAATCGGAAAAGACCTTTAAAGCATAGCAAAGAGCCGAAAGTTTTCTAATGGAAACTCTAAGGTCATGGACCGAGTTTTCAGAAAAAAAACTTTTACATTTGTTAAAACGCTTCAAAAAAAGATAAGATAATCTTTCAAATTCAAGCAGTATTTCACTTTTAATGAGCATAGATGGATTATTTCCAATCCACCAGCAATGAAAATCTCATAGTGTTTGCCAATGGATGATTTTCTTCAATAGTGTTAATGAAGCTAAAATCAAGTTGGAAAATGTCGTAACGGACGCCTGCTCCAAAGTTCCAATATTTTCTGTTGCCTAATGTTGTTGGTTCGGTAAAATACCCGGCACGCAACGCAACAATGTTTTCGTACCAGTATTCTGCCCCGACAGCAAATTCCACTCCAGCGTTTTCCCAGCCGGTAATTAATGATTTTGGTATTGGGTCTGAACCTAAGCTGTCTCTTTTAACAAGTAGTTTTGATATGTCAAAAGCAAGTTTTAAGTCATTAAATTCATCACGTAGGACATTAAAAGCAGCACCTAACTTTAATGTAGTTGGTAGTGGGTCAGATTCTTTTCTATAAGTAATTTTAGGACCTACGTTTTGCAGATTGAAGCCGACTGATAGGAAGTCTTCGAGTTGCATACCGAAAATATCCAAATCATAAGGTTTCCAAAGCATTCCTATATCGAAAGAAACGCTGTTTCCAACACCGGCGGCTTCACCAGAAATTGATATAGGAGCTAAATTAGAACGTATAAAACGTATTTGAACTCCAATTCCAAGGTCTTCAGCTATAATTGTTCCATAAGATAAACCGAGAGCAAATTCATTGGATTGGAATTTCCCTTTTGTTGAGCCATCTTCAAGAGTTCTGGTAAATTCACCGAGATTCATAAAAACTGCATTGATTGCTAAAGTACCGTTTAAATCCTCGAAGTACTGCCCAAAAGTTCCGTAGCTATAAAACAAATCAGCATTGAACTGGGGAAGCCATTTTGAAAATGTAAGTGAAACCTGTCTCCAAGGAACATATTCATCAATGCTAACTTCTACAGAATCCTGGAAAGCAAGTCCGGCGGGATTCCAGAAGACTGCATTAACATCATCGGCTATCGCGGTGCCGACCTCACCCATTCCACTTGACCTTGCATCAGGAGATATCAGAAGGAAAGGTACTGCTGAACCACCTGCCTGGCTATATACACTTACTTGATTTCCTAAGAATGCTAATGTTAAAAGCAGGAGTACTGTTGCTTTTGGATTTGTTTTCATTATTCTCTCCATTTTATACTAATTATTTTTTTCTAAAATTAAAATGATACTTTATTTTGCTAATATCATTAAAAATGAATTAGCTCTATTTGAATTTTTATTTGTTCTTGTAATTATATTAAAGAAATAAGAGCCACTTGATAAACTAAAATTGGTTTCGCTCAAGTCCCACCTAATTTCTGCAATATTCCTTGTATTTATAGTACTTTTTAATGTTTTAACAAGTCCGCCGTCATATTGGTAGATATTTACTTCTGCCTCAAATGGTGGCTCTATATTATGCTTAAAGTAAATTGTAGTATAATTGTCAAATGGATTTGGATAATTGCAAACATCATAAACAATTATATAATTTTCACTTTCTGCAATATTAAAAAACGTTTCTTGTGTAGAAAAATTGTTAAAAACATCCCAAGCCCGAACTTTTATTTTATGTGTGCCGGGAGTTAAGTCAAAGAGGATTCTTTCGACCGTTCCAGATTTTGAATTTTTTAAAGAAGTAGTAAATAAATTAGTCAAATCTATTGAATTTGGATTGTCATCAATCCAAGCTTCAATCCTATGTCCAATCCCCAGACCAGTTGCATTTATTCCGCTTTCATCGCTTAAATCAACTATCAATAATGGATTAAAGCTAACATAGTCTCCGGTTTTGAATGTCCTGTTGTCCAGATAAAGAGAAATATCTGGTCCTTTTTTATCAACTATCACGTTTGAATCTAATCCGACAACTTTAAATGCCCGTGTAGCACCCTTAGAAAAGCGATTATCATCTGAATAGGAATAGACGTATAGCCGGCCTTTTGCATTTGTATAACTAATATCTTTGGGAATAATGAAATTAGCATTAAATACTCCGTTTTCAACCTGATAAGAGCTTCGGTTAAGCGCTCCGCCATGCTTAAGTATTGAGTGCTTTGAACCGTCATCGTCAACAGCAGTGATTAAATCATCGCTATCAAGCATTGTTACTATTGCTATCCCATTGTAATCAGTTACAATTTCTTTGGTTAATGGGTCAAGTATAGAACAGGAAAGATTCACATCTGTTAGCGCCTTGAGCTCTATTAAAGTGCTATCTTCATTTACTTCTCTTCCTTTTATCGAGTCAATTCTTACAATGTAATCGGGTAACAAAATCTTTAAAGTTGGGTCGCCAAGCAAAAAGAATTTCTCGCTGTTTGAATCGTAATACTTTTGCTTGACTTTAAACATTGCTTCGCCAAGATTTAAATATTTACCTGTTGATTGATGCCTTGTTTCAATTGACCTGTAAAATTCGTTATTCAGTAAAGCATTATCGCTTGAAAATACTACCCGTGCAGATGAAAACACTCCAATAGCACCACCAATTTTGCTTAATAAGAGCACCTCTGCCCCACTTTGTATGTCAACCAAATCAAATCTTCCGAAATCGCAGGTAGCAGCAGTCAGGAAAAATAATTTGTTTAAATTTTTGAATTGCGGTGTAGTTATAGAGCGTTCGTATATTTCTTCGTGGGCAAGCACCCTTGGATTGCCGTGTCCAATCCAGTTAACCAATACTGCCCCACTTGTATTAACAACAGAAATCAAATCTTCAGTTACACGTGGTTTTCGTTTTCCGCCCGGCACATTTTCTGTAGGATATTCAACAAGATATAGCTTCTTTTGCTGGACATCCTGCTCCATAACAATATTTGCCAATGTTTCTGATTGAGTGGTATGCTGAGAACCATTTCCGGAACCTGAACCTGCATAACTATCATCGGCAAGCAATACAGCTAATGCCCGCCAGTTGTCCACAGAAGATTCATTTTCGTAGTACTTGATTTTTTCAATCAACTCCATACCAACTTGATTTGAAGTTACTGGCATACGTGCTATTGCAAAATCAATCAAATCATCATCGCCTACTACACGGGCAAAGTAATCGTCATAAGTTGCTGAAACAGTTCCCGCCACACTTTCGCCTTCATCTACCGTCTGGTAGGTAGTTACGTAATTTATTTGATTTGTTGTAATATTTTTATAATCATAATGGCCATCGCCCCAAAGCATTACGAATCTTGGTTTTACATCCCAGTTCTGCATAGCAAAAGCAAAGAAATCTCTTAATGCAGTCGGGTCTGGCATTCCGTTTGCAAATTCTAAAAATATATCATCTAACAATATGATTGATATTTTTAAATCACTATTGCTGCTTCTGTATTCTTTATATGCTTCAGCAGATGGAAGTAAATCCTGATGAGTAATAATCACATAATCAGCATTTGCATAATTTTCTCTTAGATTTGCTATTTTAGTTTTACTTATACTCGGTGTTTTATATGTACTTGATAAGAAAAACTTGGAAGGACTTTCTGAATATATTTCTTTTTTGAAAACAAAAGTATTTTTTACTGTTGTATAATTACTTAGATACTTCGGTTCCAATGGATTAGTAACATCTAAGCCAACAGGAGTGCTATTAAAACCAGTTATTGAAAATTCAGTAACTCCCTTCATTTTTGGGTCACTAAAAAATCCGAGTTCATTATCTATTGCAACAAAAGAACGTGGATACTGGATTTCATACCAATCGAAAAAAGGAGTTGCACTTAACCCGGATTCAGGATTATTATAATTGAATTTGAGTGTACTTCTGTTGTCTGATGATATTTCAGAAGCATTTAAAATTACTTTTTGCTGCTTAATAATTGCATCAATATAGCTCCCCTTTCCTATACCAACTAAACCGAATTCACCTAATTTAGTATTGGTTTCATAAGCAGTGAAAGTGCCATAGCTGCTTGTCCTGTGAGCTAATGAATATTTATAAGTTATAGTTCCGCTTCTGTCTAAATTATGCAACACATTTGTAAAGGAAACTGGAAAAACTGAGCGTCCAAGCCATTTTCTTCCTGAACCGCTTGCAAACCTGTTGCTTAACTCTTCTTTAAATGATAAAAGGCAAGTATAGCTTTGTGGGTAATTTTCAATTTCGCCTTCTGGAACTGGAGCATTTTCAATTCGTTTGCCATTTTCTCCACCCCAGGTTAGCAGATAATAGTTTTTATTGCAGTAATTGTTTTTATAGTGATTAAAGTTACCGTTTTCATAAACGAAACCGGTTGTTGGAACAGCATAAAATGCTAAATATTCAAAATTTCCCCCTGAACCTGTTACTACAGTTATGGGGATTTCATTCATTTCATTGCTTAAAGCGTCTGTAACCAATTCGCTTAACTCTCGTCCATTATTGCCATATAGCTTTAATGTATTTGCTAAATCGTTTGTAATATCAACACCAAGCGAAGATAGTTGATTTTTATCAATTCTATACATTCCTTCGGCATCAATAGTGATTTTTACCCAGTTGTTTGGATTTTGGCTTAGAATTTTATCGGTATGTTTTACTTTTCTATCAAGATTGGAATTTTGAACCACCCAGTTTTGTGTTTGTAAATGGTTTAAAGTAAAAGGAAAACTATCATCTTTTGTTTTTGAAAGCGAATTGCTGGTTTTACTGTTAAATTCGATATCAACCTTAAGTTCACCGGGCATCTCAATAGAATTTGTCGCTGGGTTATAACGGGCGACAACAATATTAACTTCTGCTATATGCCTGTCGCGTGAAACACCAAGATAATTTATGCTGACCCAATCTGGCAACTGATAATCGTAATAAAACTGTTTATCAATGCTATAGCTTGGAGATAATTCATCGTCTGCTTCCGGAACGGGAACTATAAAAGAATTGATTGAGTTAATATTTGCTACAGAGAAATTTTTTAATTTAAAATCCTCTTTAGATGGAACAGTTATTAACTCTTTTAAAATAAATAAAGTTGGTGAATTGGGCTGATTTCCAACTTTCATAGCTTGCGTAATGCGTGGGCTAATAGATAATAATCCATTATTGGTAATAATGGTATCTATACCGGTAAGAGTTGGCTGAACTCTTAAAATCAATTCTTTTTCTGTTGATGATATAACTGATAAGTTATTTGCTGGGCTTGTGCTATAAAGCAAGATACTTGAATTGCTACCCATTACCATCAGAAAAATAATAATTGATTTTGCAAAAAAACTGTTTTTTAGCATAAATATCAATGTTAGTTTCTAATTAGTCGTTCCTTTTAATTATGTAAGAAACAACTTCAGCTCCTTTTTAAGCTATGTTTATTCGGTAGCAAATCTTTCTATAACTTTTTTAAGTTTAATGAACAAATTGAAAAATTAATTCAAACAACTTTGTAAAAATAATAAAAATAAATATCAAATCAAATATTTATTTTGAATTATTAACGTATTTTTAAATAATATATTTTTAAAAAAATTATTTGATTTAATTTTTTTTCAATTTTATTGAAGATATTGCTGCTTCAATAAAACTTTTAGTGCTATCGTTAAAGCTTTTCCTGTTTATGACAAAATCAACTGAATTATATTGCTTTTCTTTTGTTTTGAAAAGAAATTTGAAATAAATCATATAATCAGATTTGATAATGTATTGCTCAAAATGAACGCTGTCTTGCTCAAATTGAGATTTGCTGAGCTGAAAAGAATCGAAATGCTTTTCTAACAATCTGTTAAAAAAGCTAATCTGCTGTGTGCCGTCTAATGAATTAGGTAAAAAAACTTTTGAAATAAAAAGCAATGTACTTAATGTATCTGAAAAAAATATTTGCTGTGGCTCTATTTTCAACTGAGAATCGGCTATTAAATCAAGAAGCAGTGGCGAGTATTTCTCAAACAGCACAGAATCAAGTTCAGTGAAAGTTTTTGGAATCCCTATTGAAAAACCTAATTCTTTAAATGCCCTTTCTTCTTCAATTAAACTTGGATTCTGCTTAAATCTATAAGTTTTTCGTTCAGAAATCTCTTCTTCTTTATGTGAACAGGCATTACAGAAAACAGAAAATATTATTACAGCTAATATAATTTTTTTAAACATATAAACAAATTGCATTTTACAAGAACTACTATTTTAAAAAAATAATTTGAAATAACCAAAACTATTTTGATATTAGAGAAAATAATGCTAATTTTGTAATTATCGGCGCGTGGCGCAGCCCGGAAGCGCACTACTTTGGGGTAGTAGGGGTCGCTGGTTCAAATCCAGTCGCGCCGACAATTTTAAATGATTTTCTTTCTTTTCATTTCTTTAATATCAATTTGCTTTTAAAAATATAATATGTTTATTTGTCATTCCGAACCCCCTTATAAAGCAAGTGCTTCATTTAAATGGGAATGACATTAATTTACCCTGTCATTCTGAAGCGCAGCGAAGAATCTCACAAGTCATTGCTACCACAGAGTTTGAGATTCTTCACTTCGTTCAGAATGACAGACAAACGTAAAGATGTCATTGGTAACGAAGTGAGGAATCTCAAGTTTCGTGGTAGCAATGACTTGTGAGATTTCTCACTTCGTTTCGAAATGACACAATATAATAAGTCTTTTAACGAATTACAACACTAGTGTAGTAATTTATTGAAAACCTAATAAACATTTCTTGTCATTCCGAACCCCCTGATAAAGCAAACCCTTTATTTAAATGGAGATGACATAATTTTCCGTGTCATTCTGACGGATGTCAGAATCCATCTTGTTTTTCCCCAATCAGAATGGACAACGAGATTTTTCGTTATTAGTCATTGTTTGTTAGTAACTCAACTTTCCTAGTTGTAGTAAGTATATGTAATATAAGAATAATATAAGAATCTATTTAAGTGTTCAAAA